>JAZFSR010000109.1:0-15884 GCA_036446295.1 Candidatus Aminicenantaceae bacterium | reverse complement strand
TTCCCGGTCGTCTCTATGGCCACCATAAAAAATCCTCTCCCTCTCAGTCTTCTGGTAAAGGGGAAAAAATATTTTTATGCCTTCAATTTTATTAAAAATGAACGACTTGAGGGGGAAGAACTGGAGACCATGAGCAAGCTTCATATCAGGTTTGCAGATAGAAAGCATAAAAAGTTCTTGGGAACTTTCAAAAACCTTGTGACATTCGAAGATCTTGTTCAGAATGACCGGTTCAACTTCAAGAGTGATCTTCTCGAGTGCATGGAGATCATTTCCTCTAAAATTTCATCACACTATCAAATCGAATTTACCTTCAACATCGACTTTGAAAAAGAAAAGGAAGAACACGGAATTTTTCATATTGTCCAGTTGACAGAACTTCCTGAAATGAAACTGAGAGCGATCCAAATTCCAGAACAGGCAAAACACATCTATTTATCCACTCAAAATCTACAGGGCCACGGTGTCATCAGGGGGATAAAATCGGCTGTTGTAATCTCCCCGTTCATCTACTCTAAAACTCAGCATGATGCCGTCTCCAGGAAAATCTCTGAAATAAACACTCTTATGCTCGAACGGAA
Source organism: Candidatus Aminicenantaceae bacterium (assembly GCA_036446295.1). Classification (GTDB taxonomy): domain Bacteria; phylum Acidobacteriota; class Aminicenantia; order Aminicenantales; family Aminicenantaceae; genus JAUWVG01. The sequence continues at coordinate 15,303 of JAZFSR010000109.1, read as the reverse complement.
GGAAAAATATTTAATCATCGTTCCAGGTCGCCTGGGAAGCAAGAACAAAAACTGGGGAATTTATGTAGATTATAAGGATGTAGATGGAGCCGTGGCTATTTTTGAATATGGAGTAGACATCGCAGGGCGGGCAGAACCCGTATCGGATGAGGACAGTATGAGTGGAGGAATTTACGGAAGTCACTTTCTCTATATGATCCAGGGGGGATTTGACGAGGAACAAAAGAGAATCCAGACAAGGATGTACGGAACCCAGGGTACCCACTTTCTTACAAACCTGGCTGGAAACAATGTCATCTACTCCTACATCACTCCTTCAAAAGATAAAATTGATCCTTGGTTTTTCTCTCCACCCAACACAAACGAAGCCATCTATATCTTACGGTTTCCACAGAAAGCCACTATCTATGCTGATTCCGTCAATCAAAAGTGCATCGTCATGTCAAAAGGATAATCCCATGGAAAACTTTAGTTTCTCCCCAAGAATCATTAATCCAAAAAAAATCGCAAACGTCATTCTCTTTTCGGCAGATGATAAGGTGAGAAGGTCCGGAAAAATAATCGAAAAAGAGATGCCTTGGATCAATTGTGTTGTATTCTCCGATCCCATGTCCGTATCGGATTTTATTTCAGAGAAAGCATCGGTTTTTGTTCTCGACGACATGTCAATGACTTTTATCGACTCTAAGAAAATCCATAAAAACAACAAGGATGCCGTAGTGATCTTTCTCTCATCTAACGATCAAATTCATCGCTCATCTCCTTCCGTAGCCCTTAAAAAATTCCCCTACACCAGTAAAGCCGATCTTATTTTTGCATTCAACCAGACAAAATACATTCCTAACCAGATAATAACCTCAGTCGTCAGATGTGCCGAGGATTTTCTCAATATTGAATACTATTCTCAGGAGAGACGCTTCATTTTTTTAATTGTCGATGATGAACCGCGCTGGTTTTCTCAATTTTTGCCCGCCCTTTACGACATCATCGGACAGCGTGCCGATGTCAAAGTGACCCGCACCTATGAGGAAACTCTTCAGTTCCTTTTTGGAGTTGAACACGAATCTGATATCGACAAGGATCAATATCCGGATAAAGGACACGGTGACGATGTCGTCTGCCTGATCACCGACGTGTTCTATCCGCGCGGCCAGGAACAGCACAGCAATGCGGGTGTCGATCTTATCAAGTTGGTCAATGCATACTACCCGCGAATCCCCACAATTATCGCTTCAAAAGCAAAAGAGGCCGAAGATTTAAAAGATATGGCCTTTGTCCTCCCTAAAGGAGACCCTGGAAGCATAGAAACTCTCAGAAAGTATATTTATGATTACACAGGTCTTGGAGATTTTTTGGTCAGGAACGTTGATGGAAAAGAAATTTATAGGGCCAAACACATAAAGGACCTGTACGCAATCATCAAAAAGGCAGAAAAAGAGACATCAAAAGCCGGTCAATTGAGAAGTATTCTTGAAAACTATGGACGGAAAGATTCATTTTCTACATGGCTGTACATGCACGGCTTTCGAGAATTGGGAGATCGACTCCGTCCCATGCACATCACCGGAAAAGAGATGATTTCTGTCCTGAAAGGCCAATTGAAAAAAGAAATTCTCCGGATGGAAAAAACCCCAATAATCATAGATAATATCGAGGTCTTCGAACTCTCTGACCTCCTAGATGCGCTCCGAAAAGCCGATCCCTCAACTATTCAACCCCTCTCAGACTCGGACACATTTTCTACCTGGCTGGACTGCAAAAGCTATCCTGAACTGGCTGAAAAGCTGAGGCCAATCCATGGAAGCGGAAAAAAGTTGAGCTTTAAAATCGCCGGAATTGTCGAAAAATGGATAAAAATCTATGCCGAAAGAGAATGACAAACATTTTTGGTTCTTCTCCCGATTAGGTAATACAGTTTATGCAAAGGATTCAAGGGTTCAAGGGTTCGGGACTCCTTTGTTTATTTTCTAGTTTATAAGAAATAAATCTTTTTGCGGCTCAGCCAGATATTCCGCTCCATTTTTTCTAATCACAACCATCTCCTCGATGGTCACGATACCGTGTTCTGGAACTTCTAGCCGCGGCTCTATTGTGAAAATCATCCCCTCTTCAAGAGGATAAAAAGGTTTTTTGGCATATTTTTCCCAGGCAGGTCCCAGAAGTGCCGTCCCGTCATGGGCAAAACGTCCCACCTGATGGCCCAATCCATGCGGAAATTCCTCGTATCCCATAGAGACGATGTATTCCCTGGCAATTTTATCGATCTCCACACCTTGAACTCCGGGCTTTATGGCCTGCTTGGCAAGTTCGATGGACTTAACAATGGTCTCAAATCCCTTCCGGACATCCGGCGGCGCCTGTTCCTCCCCTTCTTCGAGGATATAGAATGTTCTCTGCATATCCGAACAATAATCCTCGAATTTTACGCCAAAATCCATATTGAGAACATGCCCACGCCCCACCTTTCGGTCAGTAGGTTTATAATGGGCTCCGGCCGTTTCGGGTCCTGTAAAAACAGCCGGGCAGTGAGATTTTTCCCAGGCAAAATCGAGATGCCTCTTTTCCACCTCTTGAATCATAAAGGCCGCAATCTCTTTTTCGGATTTTCCCGGCCGGATATAGGGTGTAACCAGAGAGAAAATGTCGAGAGTATGGTCGATGGCTTTCCGGATGCGGTCGACTTCATAGGATGTTTTTCTCGCCTTGAGACTCGATGTTATTTTTTCAGCCGTGACAATCCTGTCTTCAAAACCGATCTCTGCGAGAAAATCATACAGGGTTAAGTACATCCCATGAGTCATCCCGTCACTGATTTCACTAACCTTCGAAAAATTCAGTGCAATCTTGGACGGATTGATCTCTTTGATCGTATCAAGGAATTGCGTTCTGACTCCTTCAACATAGCTCAAAATGTGGGTATAAACACGTAAATCTTCAATAGCCTGGCGTTCCATCTGGCCGACAATAGCATATGTGTCTCCAGATTTTGTGACGATAAAAGCCGAATGCCAAGTGACATCGGCCTCGATGAGAAAATCCAGCATGGGATCATGTGAAATGGAACTCTCCCTGACAAATGTGATCCAGCAGTCTATGTCCAGCTCATTTAAGATGTCAACGGCCTGAGCAATCTTTTCCTGAATAAGCATGGTCCTCTCCCTTGGCTATTCTTCACGCTCCGTAAATTTCCCGGCAGTTTTGGTGTATATGTACAGCACAATGATACCAACAATGAGATGTCCTCCTAGTGTGTACCAAATGTATTCAGGATGATTCATTTTCTCAAATACTGGATAGAGAGTGCTGGTGTAAATCACACCGCTTAAAGTGGCTCCAATAAGAATGGCTATAAAATTCATGCCCATATAGAGCCCGGCTTTTTCTTTGGGCGCGATCCATGTGATGAACTCCTGAATTCTGGGTGAAGAGATCATCTCTCCAATTGCAAATAAAAATATTCCCAGGAATAGAAATGCCGGTGCAGCAATCATGGAATATCCAAGAACTCCAAATCCCAAGGCTGCCACAAACAGACCAAACAGGAATGTGGGGATGGCTTTAGATTTTTCTATTATCCGGGACACAAGAATTTGAAATATTATGATGATGTATCCGGTAGAAGAAATAGTCTCTCCAAGAATTTTTCTGACACCATCGACATCTTCAGAAAAAATACTGGCAAATCCGGCTCCAAATACTCCCTTTATACTCAAATAGAGCCGAAACGTATCGAGGTGATCGCTTACATAGAGAGCACACAGATTAAAAAAGGCCCAGAACGGGAGCCAGAAAAAGACTCCCAGCAGAACGATAAACATGGAAAATTTCAAATCAGAGAATGCAATACCGATATCTTTAAACTTCTGGCTCAAGGAAATGCCATCGATTTCTCTTTCAGGTTCCTTGTAAAAAAATATGGTTACGAGAAGCATTACGCCTATAGAAACCGCTGCGGCCAAAAATGCATAGTTCCAGGAAATGGCCCTCAATTTTCCCGCAACAATGGGGCCAAATGTTCCTCCCACATTGACCATGGCGTAAAAGATACCAAAGCCGAGTGTTTTATTGGACTTGTCTGTGGCACATCTAACCGTCCCTGCTACCAATGGCTTAAATATTCCGGCCGCCAATCCAATGGTGAGCATGGTCAAGGCGATGCCCGAAAAAGTTTTTGTGACAAGGAGAAGGAGAATGGCCGGAAGGTAGGCTAAATAGGCAACGATCAATACTTTTTTGAATCCATATTTATCGGCAAATGTCCCAGATATGATGGGGATCAGATAGGACATGAACAGAAAAACACTCTGGACAATACCAAGCTGTCCTCTTGAAAATCCCAGGCTCGACATATAAACACCAAAGCCCATATAGATGCCGTAGTAGGCAAACCGCTCAAGAACCTCAATTTGGTTGGCCACCCAAAATACGCCGGGAAACGGTGTTCTTTTGTCCTTCTTTTTCTTTTCACTCACAACTTTTTCGCTCATTGTTCCCTCTAAATTTGAATTCGGTCATCTTTGACCATATTTTTTAAACCAAAGGAGTCTTTCCGGGTACAGCCACTGGTCTAACCGGGAGATCTCCCATTTCATATTTCGATGGAGCTAGATCCAGCTCAGATGCATTCATGACCCAGTCCCAACTCAGAGCCCGGCCCGTATAGGCACTCATCCGACCCATGATCGCTGTCAGAGTGCTTTCGGCAACTCGTTCTCCCTCATTCAACGGAGTCCCCTCACGAATACTTTTTATGAGATCGGTGTGTTCCTGAACATAGGGATTGGGTGATTCTTCGGGATATTCATAGGCATTGATCCCTTTGATGTTTCCATTCGCTCCATCGGTGTAAGAATATCCCTTCGATCCAATAATCCGTTCAGATACGTTCGAGCTGCAGCCGGCTGTCTGACGGCAGTTGCTCATGACTCGGACTCCATTGGGATACTCATAATCCACACAGAAATGATCGAAGATATTTCCGTATTCAGCACCCGTTCTGACCTGTCGTCCTCCCATTCCCGTGCATTTTTCAGGATGAGTTCCAATGGCCCAGTTGATCACATCGAGGTTATGCACGTGCTGCTCGACAATATGGTCGCCTGAGAGCCAGGTCAAAAAAAGCCAGTTTCGGATATGCCATTCCATATCGGACCAATCTTTTACAACTCGATTAGCCCAGTTCATTGCAGCCCTGTTGACCCAAAGAGCTCCCTGGTTCCAATAGCACTGACCGGAGACAATATCCCCGATTTCGCCGTTGTGAATCCGTTTCATGATTTCCAAATAATGAGCCTGGTGCCGGCGCTGCGTGCCGGACACGATGGCCAGGCCTTTTTCTTTGGCTATTTTTGAGCTGGCAATCACCGATCGAATACCTTTTGGATCGACAGCCACGGGTTTCTCCATGAAGATATGTTTTCCTGCCTCAACGGAAGCCTTCAAATGCTCGGGCCTAAAATGGGGAGGTGTGGCCAGAATCACCATGTCAATGTCACACTGAAGAACCTTCTTAAAGTTATCAAATCCGCTGAAAGTCGTATCTGGAGTCACCGAGATATTTTCAGGCTTCAGGTCTTTTTTCAGCCTGGCAAGGGCTCCGTCCGCTTGGTCTTGAAACAAGTCTCCAATGGCCGCGATTTTCACATTGGGTGAAGAGCGGACACAGTTTCTAGCCGCCCCTGTCCCGCGGCCGCCGCTGCCGATAAGCCCAACACGGATCTGGTCAGATGAAGACGCAAAAAGGCCTCCGGAACTGGGAATAAGAGTGGCTAAAGAGACCGCTGAAGTTGTCTTGATAAAATCCCTCCGTGACATATTATGTTTTGTTTTTTTGTTTTCCATCAAAAACTCCCTCCTAAATTTATAAATTTTTGTATTGAACCTGATAATTCAGGTTAAAAATCATCACAAACTCTATAGGCGGCGATAACGGCTTTTTCACCCTCGATTCCCGACAGCTTTTTGCCGTGTTCCATACACAACACTCCATCGTATCCCTTTTGATGAAGATGTTTGAATATATTTTTGTAATTAATCTCGCCGGTTGTCGGCTCTTTGCGGCCGGGATTATCTCCAATATGGTAGCTGGCGGTTTCATCCCACGATCTATCGATGTTCGGAATCAAATTCCCCTCTGTAATCTGCTGGTGGTAGAAGTCATTGACGATCTTGCAGCTGGGGCTGTTCACAGCCTTACAAATCTGGTAAGACTGGGGAATTTTCGTAAGAAAAAGACCGGGATGATCCCATGGATTAAGCGGCTCAATGACCATCACAAGGCCCGAAGGCTCACAGATTTCGGCGAGGTATTTGAGGTTGTCCACGACATTGGCAGTCTGGTAATCCCATTCCAGGCTCTCATCGTAGCGTCCCGGGACAACAAGCGCCCATTTGGCCTGGACTCGCTTAGCCACTTCAACCGCCTCTCTCATCCGTGCTGAGAGCATTTGCCGTATCTCTTTGTCCCGGGTTACCAAAGATTTTACTTTAAAATCAGCATAGGCCACAAACGGCCCCCACTCCATATCCAATCTGTTCATTTCTCTTGCGATAGATTCCTGTTCTTGAACAGATTTTCCCATCAAACCATTGTCAAACATCGCACGAAAACCCTGCGCGCGCATAAACTTAAGATTATCGATGGGATCTCTTCCGGCATGCTGCCTGAACATCCCAAGAGATGGGGCATATTTTAGTTTAAAATCGGCTCCTTCCCTCTTAACTGATTGATAATTATTGGATAATACCCGGAGGGGGCTGATAGATAAAGCCGCCGTAACAGCCGCGGCTCCTCCGATGAAATGCCGGCGAGATATTTTTTTTAAACGAGGTTCACCCAATTTTTTTTCTCTCATGAAAAATCTCCTTCAAGAACAAAAACATGTTTTTGTACCTGCATTCTATTGAATGCCCTTCCAATTTTCAAGATAAATATAACTGCGTCGCTTGACATAAAATACGCGAATATATATTACTTATGGAGAATACATAATGAGGGAAAGGATTTCATTTCAAAAAGGAGTTATCCATGAATAATGAAAATAAAAAACCCATCCGAAAGGGGAGTGAAATCAGCCGGAGACAATTCCTTGGTCAGAGTGCTATGGCTACAGCCGGATTTATGATTGTCCCCAGGCACGTTCTGGGAGGACCCGGCCAAACCGCACCAAGTGACTTACTGAATATCGGCTGTGTGGGAGTCGGAGGAAAAGGTTCGTCCGACATTAGAAGTCTCAGCTCGGAAAATATCATCGCCCTCTGCGATGTCGACGATACACAGACGGCGAGATTCCTCAAATCCAGGAGAAACACTCCTGAAAAGCTGGCGATGTATGAAAAGGCCGGCAAGTACCGTGATTTTCGTGTCATGCTGGAGAAGGAAAAATCGATCGATGCTATAACCGTCAGCACTCCTGACCATAACCACGCCGTTATCGCCATGATGGCCATAAAAATGGGCAAACACGTGTTCGTCCAAAAACCCCTGACACACACGATAAAAGAAGCCAGGCTTCTTGAGAAAGCGGCAAAAGAACACAATATTGTATCCCAGATGGGCAACCAGGGTCATGCCGGAGAAGGCGCCCGTTTGATTAACGAATGGATCTGGGACGGAGCCATCGGTGATGTCCGTGAAGCTCATGTCTGGACAAACAGGCCCATCTGGCCGCAGGGGATCAATGCCCCCAAAGAAATCCCGTCCGTTCCCTCCACCTTGGATTGGAACATCTGGTTGGGCCCCGCACCATTTCGACCCTACCATCCGGCGTATGCCCCCTTCAACTGGCGAGGCTGGTGGGATTTCGGGACTGGAGTTGTCGGAGACATGGGAGCCCATCTGATGGACCAGCCATTCTGGGCCCTTAAACTGGGACATCCCACATCCGTCCAGTCGAGCTCGACAAGATTCACCAGAGATTCCTATCCTCTTGCCGAAATGGTCACTTACGAGTTTCCTGCCCGGGAGAATATGGTTCCTGTAAAGTTGACATGGTACGACGGAGGTCTCATGCCCCCCCGGCCGGCGGATATCGAAGAAGGCCGGCAGATGGGTGACGACAGCGGAGGTGTTCTATTTGTGGGAGACAAAGGCAATATCATGTGCGGCACTTATGGAAAAAATCCACGCATCGTACCGGAAACGAACATGCAGGCCTATAAGAGACCGGAAAAAACAATCCCCCGATCTCCCGGTATCCATGAAGAGTGGGTTGAAGCCATCAAGGCAGGCAAAAAATCGACAACAGACTTTTCCTATGCGGCTCTACTGACACAAGTGATGCTCCTGGCCAATGTGGCTGTCCGCGCACAAAAAGATAAAAAAATCCTGCAGTGGGATGGTGAAAAGATGGAATTCACCAACTTCCCCGAAGCCAACGCGTTTCTCCATAAAGAATACCGCCCCGGTTGGTCACTCTAATCCAAAGGGATTATTGGAATGAAACGCAGAGTATTGTTATTTTTCTGTATAGGACTCGGTTTTGGGCTTATCACATTCAGCGGCAATCTCTCCCTAGAGAAAAACTCAAATCAAACGGACTCTCTTAAAAAGTGGTCAATCCATGATCCAGCCAGACCCATGCCTCCGGTTGTGAATCCCGGCCCCGCCAAACCGCAGGCTCCTCCCCCGTCGGACGCAGCCGTTCTTTTTAATGGCACAGACCTGTCTTTGTGGACCAATTCCAAAGGCGAACCGGCCGGATGGAAAGTTGAAGACGGATACATGGAGGTAAATAAAACAGGATCCATAAGAACTGTCCAGAGATTCGGAGACTGCCGGCTCCATGTCGAATGGGCGGCCCCATCCGTTGTTTCCGGAAAGGGCCAGGGCCGAGGCAACAGCGGTGTATTCCTGATGGGAATATACGAAATTCAAGTCCTTGACTGCTTCGACAATCCCACCTATGCCGATGGTATGACCGCCGCCGCTTATGGACAATTCCCCCCGCTCGTCAATGCCTGCCGCCCTCCGGGAGAGTGGCAGACTTATGACATCACATTTACAAGACCTCGATTTGATGCAAACGGTGACCTGTCTCACCCGGCAGCTATGACCGTCTACCATAACGATATCCTTGTTCAAGATAATGTGGAACTCACGGGTCCAACCGTACATAAAAAACGTCCCCCCTACACCAAACATCCGGAAAGGCTCCCTCTGATGCTTCAAGATCACGGCAATCCTGTCCGGTTCCGCAACATTTGGATACAAGATTTAGAAGAGGAAAAAAAGAAAAAAAAAGCCCTTTTTGTATGGGGCGGCTGGGAAGGACATGAACCAAAGAAATGCGTAGATATCTTCGCTCCCTGGCTTAAAGAGCAGGGCTTTGAAGTTGAAGTATCCGATACCCTAGATTCCTATCTCGATAAAGAAAAATTGAATTCCCTTGATCTTATCGTTCAGGTCTACACCATGTCTCAGATCACACCGGCGCAGGAAAGGGGATTGCTGGCGGCCGTTCAAAATGGAGTCGGAATCGCAGGCTGGCATGGAGGCCTTGCCGATTCTTTTCGAAATAATACCGCCTACCAATTTATGGTTGGCGGGCAGTGGGTCGCTCACCCCGGCGGTGTAATCGATTATGAGGTCAATATCCGTGACCACGATGATCCCATCACGGCCGGTCTGACTGACTTTCAAATGCACTCCGAGCAGTACTACCTGCACACGGATCCCATCAATGAGGTTTTAGCGACCACCACATTTTCCGACAAACATGCTCCCTGGATCAAAGGAGCCGTTATGCCAGTGGTCTGGAAAAAAATGTACGGCAAAGGCCGGGTCTTTTACACCTCCCTTGGCCATGTAGCCAAAGATTTTGATGTACCTCAAGCGCTTGAAATCACAAAAAGAGGAATCCTCTGGGCAGCCGGCAGCTTGAAGGAAAGAAAATAAGAACCGAAAATAGTTTTTCATTTACTCTTTGACTAAACAGATCTATTTTCGCTGCTCCATAAATTTTTTCCACAAGTCTCTGTGGATATGGATAGTTAAAAGGACTTCCGGACGCAGCCCATAAAACTCCGACTGGTAGTTTTTGACAATTTGAGGTGGGAGTTTATCGAGTTGATCCAAAGACATGATGAGTAAAGGAACATTTTCTAAATCCCCGGCATTCTCCATGTCCTGCCAGTATCCCACACGGCTGAATCCTCTCAGATACCAGGGAAGAGGCCATGTTTCGTAGGGACTGGTGATGACCTTTATTTGCACGTCTTTTCCCTCCGGATGGACGGCCGACACATCTTTCAGCCGCTGGATCAAATTCAAAAAATCCTCACTCGTGTGGGCATAAACATAGGGATTTTGTGGATCCGCATGAAACACAAAGCTCGCTCGATAGCTCTGGACGCCCAAGTGAATAATCCCCAGACACAGTATGAAAATTTTCCCCCATTGTAGAACGGGTTTTTTGGCCCTTCGTAGGAAAAAAGCTGCCCCACCTCCTGCCAGAAGGATGACGCCTATGTAAAATGGGAGAAGGTTCCAAGGTGTTTTGTAAGGGATCAAAGAATAGACAAAAAGAGTGATCAAGGTGTAGACAACGATAAATTTCGAAAAGTTGAAGATTGATTCATTCCTGTCATTTTTCTTAAATGCGGCCACACAACCCAATACCGCAAGTCCCAATAAGAGGGCTTCACTCCAGACCGGACCACTGCCGTATTTTGAAAAAAACAGCATTTTTATGTAGTAATACCAAGGATGAGCATGCCATTCCGGTTGACCGGCTTTGACAAAATACAATCCAAACGACCGGATTGAATCCCACAATCCTGATGGATTCTTAAAAAAAGATGAATAGAATATCCAGGAAATCAAGATACTCACACCCAATCCGGCACATCCATGGCCGAAAAGTTTTTTCGCCGGACCCATCTTTTTGTCTTTATCTTTGTTTTGAAACAGAAGACTGAATAGAACAGCCATACCGACTGCACCAAATAAGATGATGCTGGTTTCTTTTGTGGCATACATCATACCGGCAAAAAATCCCGCCGCCACAGCCCAACCGTAGGAAGGACGACAGATGTACCGCCAGCAGATGATCAGTAATCCCACCACAAAAAACACAAGGAGAGTTTCCTGGATATAGAACCGACTATAATAGACCATAGCCGGAGATATGGCCGCAAACAGCCCGGAAAACAGGACAGCCTCTCTTCTCATTCCTCCCTTTGTAAGAAGAAGGAGAAGCAGAAGTCCTATTCCAAAGATAGCAGGGACAAGTCGCAGAGTTTTTTCAGTTAACGAGGCCAGGGTTGTATGAGACAACAGCCGTGCAACCGGGAGGGAAAGATAATAAAGGCTGGGTCCATGATGGTCAAATTTATCATACCGGTATTGACCTGTCTCTAAAAGATTTCCAAATTTGACAGCCTGATTGGCTTCATCATGATGCATGGGCCTGCGATCAAGCTGAGGTAGTCGGAATAAAAGAGCTGTGAGAAGAACGAAGATAAAGAGCCCGGAGAAGACAGATCTCTTCATTTAGCTAAGGTGCCGTAAACCTCTACTTCTACATAATGATTCATCTCATTGGACGTGTTCCCCCTGCTGTACAGACGGACATATCTGGCAACCACTCCTCTGGGATCGATCAACCGCCCATCATTGGTCTCGATATACTCTTTATCTCTTCCAATCCCTATTCCCGCTGAATTATCGTGGTCGTTGTTGTAGATAGTTTTAACTCCCTCGATGAAATCGGGATCGTCTGAAACCTGAACAGCCACATCCCGATATACCCTCGCCTGACTGTGATAGTGCCAGATCAGAACAGCATGAAGAGAATAGGATTGCCCCAGGTCTATCTGCACCCATTGGACACTCGGGCCCAGCTCCACATAGTATCCATCCTCCCCTGTTTTTTCGCCATCGGTGACAAACTCCAAGTCTCCGATGACAGGTTCATAATCGCTGCTCGTCACCATTTTTTCCATGGAGAGCAGGACCGTTCCTTTGGGAACATAAAAAGGTCCTCTGGGTTTCCCTGTAATCCGTTCCAGGTTGGGCGAACGGATATTTTTTGGTGTACCAACAAACATCGGTTTGGGCAGTTCGAGTTCGAGCAGTTCTTTCTCCTGATTCTGATTTGGAATATCACTGGCAACAGCCGGGATAAATAAGAGAAGGCATTGAATCAAAAGGGCAATCCGCAGCGTTTTTGTCATCTTGTTGACTCCTTTTCACAGGAAAAATCGCTTTCCAAAACATCATTATACACTTCAAAATGGTCAGGGTCTATCAGGACAAGTGCCCAAGTATCAGGAAATTGTTCACAATAGGAAACAACCTCAGAAGAATCCATAACCAAAAACGCCGTAGAGAGTGCATCGGCGACCGCGGCAGATGGATGAGAGACCCAGGCCCCTGTGTGTCCGGACGCATTTTGGCCAGTCCCCGGATTAATGATATGTCTCCCTTTGACCTCTGTTCCTGAGCCGCTTAAGGCACGGGTTTTTAGAAAATATCGAAACTCCTTAAGAACCGGCCAGTTTCCTCCCACTCCCACAGGCCAACCCCTTTGGCCCGAAGCATTTCCTATGGCCAGTGCCGTACTCGTTCCCCCATGGATGAGAGCATTCTCTATACTCCAATCTCTAAATATGTCTAAAGCCTTATCCAGGGCAAAACCTTTTCCAATGCCTCCCAGATCAAAATCCACACCGCCATATCTCCGTTCAGGCTGCTCATCCGGATACTTGACCAAATATTCATGCTTCGATCTTCTTATCTCAACCGGTTTTTTCAACCATCCGGAATCAGTTCTACTTGAAACCGCAAAGTTAATATCAAAAGCTCCCGCGGTCCGGTCTTGAATCAAAAAAGCCGTTGTCAAACAGTCATAAACATCCACACTGACGGAAAGAGACTGACCCGGATTAAGACGGTTAATCATACTGATTTCAGAACTCGGATCAAAGCGGCTGAAAAGTGTTTCTATACGGTCGATTTCAGTAAAAACCGCCTGGGAAGCCTGTTGTGCATATTTTGCATTTGACTCTACAAAAATAACTTCAAACGTGGTTCCCATAGCGGCATGACAAAGTTTATGGAGGGAAGGCCCAGGCTGCGGCATTATTTTTCCATATCAAGGGAATAATACAAAAAAACGGATATAGAGGCCAGAGAGACAACGGCGAAAAGACGATGCCATCTGATCATCGCAGTTTGGAACGGCATGGACAAAAATGAGATCATTGAACTCAAAGACGTAACGATAAGGCCCAGGCTTGTGACAACAAATGCCCAAAACATAACTTTGAGAAGGATAGGCAATACGACATCCAACGTGTAATCCCGGGCTCTCCAAACCACAACCATAGACAGGCAAATTGCAAAAATGCCTCCTGCAGCGACATGCAAAAGAAGTGGTAGGCCATATAATCCTCGTCGAACAAGGAGAGCAAAGAGGAATCCTGAAATAGCAAGAAACAAAAAGCTTAAAATAAGACTAAAAAAGACCCGACTTTTCCAACCCGGATAAAACTGTCCGGCCCATGTTTTGGCCCATTCGTATAAACGTGTCCATCCCTTGAGCATCTTCCTATCTCCTTTTTTCCACTAGACCGGAGATTCGTCCCAGCACAAGCAGTAAAAAGATCAATAGGACGGACCCACAAACAAGAGCCGAGACAAAAAGAACAATCTTTAACAGGGGGCGCACAGAAAAAGACAGCCCAAAAAGTCTCTGGTAAGGGAGAGTCAAATCCATGAATGAACCCTGTGAACGGACCTGCACTCTCTTTGTGATCAGAGGACCAATTCCTCTCACCTTTCCAAATAAAAAGGGAGAATTGGCTCTATGGCAGTCTCTGCATCCATTAATCCCCAGAGACTGCTGAGCCGGACGAACTCGATGTCCTATAGGCCAGGTGACTGGATCAGCAGACTCATGATTTCGAGTTATCAACTCACCATCCGCGTCCAGAAGGAACATCAATCCGCCTGAAATGTAGGCGTAAAAAGTATCCATCTCAGATTCACCGGAATTTTGAGTCCGATTGAGAATTTCTAGGACCAATTTGACCTGCTCTTCGGTTAAAGTTTGCTCTCCGCCTACGGTAGCCTTAACCGTGCGCAAATCAAATTCCCCAACCAGAGGTTCTGGCTGTCCTTCAACCAACCAACACAACCAAGGTATGGGTCTAAACTCTGAAGGATTATCTGTTTTTTCAAGATAACCCTCCTGGATAGAGTACATTGCATTCTGGAAAAGAAGGGCAGGTTGTCCTGATGCAGATTCGTTTGTGGCGAGCGCTTCGAGGACCATCTGAATGCGGACTTCCACATCCATATCTATCATCTCGGCTTCAGTGTCAAACTTGGGTATAAGAGACACTATATTTCCCTCAGTTCTCACGGCCCACTTCTCATTCTCTGAGATCAAATCTTCAAGGGAATCCGACACATCCAGTCCCCCATCTATATTGAGCGAATAGATTTTTCCCTCGGCTATCAAGACCGGTTCTCCACCCAGATCCGGCTCCCGATAGAGGGCCAGCAGCACCTGTGCCGCGTTTTTTTCAGAAGCAAGGACCTGCCCGGCATGCTCAAGAACTTCTTCTGCTTTTAAGGGTATCACTTCCCTATCGACAATTTTCCCCCAAAAAGACGGCCAAACCAGTCGATGAGGAGCGATTTTACCGCTGTCATCTCTAACATAAACAGGCTCAATGATTTGGGGCATGTCTGTCTTCCATTGGGCCACACCAAAGATTCCGAGACGATTCGCCCTGGATGTCCGCACACGATTCAGATCCTTTGACGGCCAGGGAACAGAATGACAAACCGCACAGGACAGCCTCTCTAGATGGACAACGGGAAGGCCTCGATGCTCAGGAAAAGGGGCGCCCAACCGGCCCACTTTCGTCCTATCGGCTTTGTTTTTATCCGTTCCCATATGACAGCCTCTGCAGGTAAAGGTTTTTGCCTCCTGTTCAAAAGACAGAGAAACCTCCCCTTCATAGCCACGGATCATTTCATGTTCGATACCATTACGATGGCAGTCAACACACTTTAGGCCTGCCAAAGAATGGACATCGGCGTCATAGCTCTTCTTCGACATATCGACAGGAGTCACAGAATGGCAGGACAGGCATCGACTGTCACTTGGTTTATCCGCGATATCAAAAAACACCTGATGATTGCTGTTAAATAGATTTTTATTATAACGGACAGATGGGACAACGGCCCACTCGGTATCATCGAGATTGGGACCGTCGAAGACATCCCAGGTTGCGGAAAGCCGAGAGGCCATCCCGCCGACTTCACCTAAACCTGCTGATGCAGAGGCCGCC
>JAZFSR010000108.1:0-2676 GCA_036446295.1 Candidatus Aminicenantaceae bacterium | reverse complement strand
CGATATCATCACGCTCTGGGTAGCCCGTATGCAGATGATGGGCCTCTATCTGCTGGGTGATGTCCCTTTTACGGACTGCTTCATCCATGCCAACATCCAGGATGGCAAGGGTGAGCGGATGAGCAAAAGCAAGGGAAATGGCATCGATCCCGAGGATATTGTCGAAAAATACGGAGCCGATGCCATGCGGTATGTTCTCTGCGACATGCAGACAGGCACACAGGATATCCGCCTGCCTGTTCAAGCTATTTCTCCATTCACGGGAGAGATGGTCGATTTGGCTACGGCCAAACACGGGCAGACTATTTTTACGTACATCTGTCCAGGAAGCGGGAAAGAGTTCGATGTCCTGGGGACCATTCCGGATATGCCTATGGCCAAGGTCATCAGCGAACGCTTTGATGTGGGGCGTGCCTTCTGCACGAAGCTCTGGAATGCGGTCCGTTTTGCTCTGATCAATCTTGGCGAACTGACCTTTTCTCCATTAGATCCGGACCGGATGGAACCGGAAGACCGGTGGATTCTATCTCGACTATCGCGAGTGATAAATAAGGTCACCCAGCAGCTTTTGGCCTATAATCCTTCCGCGGCTATTGGAGCAGCCAGAGAATTTTTCTGGTCGGAACTCTGTGATTGGTATCTGGAATTCATTAAACCTCGATTTAAAAACGAAGAGTCGGCACCGGCGGCGCGAACAGTTTTGTCTTTGGCCATCGACCAGGTTCTCCGGCTTTTTCATCCTTTTGTTCCTTTCATCACAGAAGTTCTCTGGGAGAGGCTCCATACTCAGTGTCCCACTCGGGGTCTTCTCGCACCTCTTCCTTCTACAGAACTGTTGATCAATGCGGCATGGCCGGAAGCTTTGCCGGAGTGGGAGGACTCGACAATCGAATCAAATATTGGTTTGGTTCAGGAAGTGATCCGTTCCATAAGAGACATCCGTGCTCAATACAACATTCCTCCCCGTAAAGCACTCGAGGCCCTCATCAAAGCAGAAGATGAAGACGCAAGGGTGCTGAACCGGCTGAAAAACTTGGTTCTTCACATGGCTAACCTGTCTTCACTCACGGTGTCCAACAGGGTGGAGAGGCCGGCTTTGGCAGCCACACGGATTATCGGAAATACGGAGATATATTTGATTGGAGTCGTCGATCCGGATAAGGAAAGAGAGCGGTTAGAAAAGCAGCGTCTTAAACTCGAGAAAGAATCGGAAAAAGCCACGGCCAGGCTGGCCAATGACAACTTTGTCAGTAAAGCGCCGGCAGAAGTGGTTGAAGCCGAAAAAAAGAAGCTCTCGGAGCTTCAAACCCAGATCCAACTTGTGGCCCAAAGCCTCCTTGCCCTGGATGATTCATAAAAACTGCCCCCACCTGCACAGCTCCTATCCCTTGAGGGATTTATCGACAAGGGAATGGAGATGGATGCGGATCATAAAGCTGAAATAAAGGCTGTCAAACAAGACTCCCGCTTGTCTTCATATAGGATTGTTGTTATCATAAGTTCGTGAATAAAAAGGAAATCCAAGCAAAAATCAAGACGATCGGTGCTCCTCTTGCCCGGCAGCTCCTGATGACCGGATTGATTACCAGGCTGCTGGAAGAACAAGGAAAAGAGGCGCCGGTGCTCATTGGGGGACTGGCACTTTCCTATTACACCCGTGAGGTCTATTTTACTTCCGACATTGACTTGGCCTATGCCGATAGAGAAGGCTTAGATGCTGTTTTAAAAAGTCTGGATTTTGTAAAGAAAGGGCGCTACTGGATTCAAGAAGAACTCGATATGGCCGTAGAGGTCCCCACAGACGAACTCGTGGACGAAAAATCTCCCCTTGAATCCGTGGAGCTTGATTTCGGATTGCGTTGTGTGATCATCGGGGTGGAAGATCTGCTGATTGACAGGTTGAACGCATGTAAACATTGGAATTCCCAAATCGATTGCGAGATGGCTGAACTCTTGATTGCGCATTATGGTAAAGAACTTGACTGGACCTATCTTACAAGCAAGGCAGAACTCTCGGAAAACGACACGCTGTCCGAGCTGATGACATTCAAGAAAAAGAGGTTGTCATGATTACCAGGAAGAGAAAATTCAGGAAAGACTCTACAACGGATTTCCTTCTTCTACGAGAGCGGTTAGGACTTCAGAAGTACCGAAAAACATCAAAGCGAGATCCGGATAAAAATAAAATGCTTCTGGAGTTGGCTCTAAAGAAAATCGAAAAGGCTGAGCGCAGCAACTTCATTTCCGTAGGATACCGGAAAAGGAGAGTGAGTTTCTTATCCCTAAACGGGACAGGGACAGACTAATTTTCCGGTTTTATAAATGGGGACGGACCGTAGCAACTTATTGATAACAGTGATAATAGCCCAAAATATGTTGTGATTTTTGGGCTTAAAATGCATTTCGAGGGCCAAAATTCCATTTTAACCTGAATTATTCATTAAAGCTACCAACCCTATTGAGACGTTAAAATCGTATCTTGCAGGTTTTCCCGGATTTTACTTCCAAGGAGATTTGTCCTTTCACTCCAGTTCTGCTAATATTTAAATTCGATAAATATAATAAAGATTCTATCCAAATCCCACTTTTGTCAGAGGAGAGAGTCCATGATATTAAGAATAAGCAGATGCCTTTTGGTGGTTTTTATTTTGATCGCCTCCATGTCCCTAATGGCCG
>JAZFSR010000107.1:0-6051 GCA_036446295.1 Candidatus Aminicenantaceae bacterium | reverse complement strand
ATAAAAAGCAGGAATAAATTAATTCTTTATTGCAAGCTGGCGTTGAATAATGTGATACTGGACAGCCATAGAAAGCCCCACTTCCCGCGACCAATATCCCCCATTGTGGCCTCCTTTTGACTGGGCATAGGTAAACGGGATGTTGTTGTCCTCTAAAACCCGGATAAAATTTCGTGCACCGGTTATCAATCCATCTTCCGTTCCGCAGTCGATATAGATATGAGGAAGTTTATTTTGGGGTATCTGAAGGACCAGCTTAAAAGAATCATAAGTATCACAATCTTCTTCTGTCAAAAAGATCTGCCCTTTTGGCGAGCGCTCGGCCTGGCTGGAGAAACCCTCTATACCGATGTTCGGATCCGGCTTATCTGATATCCTCTCCTCCCACATCACCCAGGGTTTCTCACCCTTTTCGAGCCTCTCTTTCTGACTTCAGGCATATCCGATAACACCGCTGTGGCTCCCGATTGAACAGAACAATTCCGGGTGCTTCAGCCCCAACATGATCGCCCCGTATCCACCCATCGAAAGCCCATTGATAGCCCGGCCCTCTCTTCGACTGATTGTCCTGTATGTGCCATCCACATGAGGGATCAAATCCTTGATGATATAATCTTCCCAGTTATTCTTTTGGCCGCCTTCACTCTTGGCCCAGTTGACATACCAGGAGTTCCCCACATCCGGCATGACCACAATGAGGTCATAGGCCGAAGCATATCCGGGAGCTTCAAGGCGAGCCCATGCTCTGTAATTACTGGTAAGCCCATGGAGGAGATAAAGAACAGGATAGCTCATTTTTGTGGATTCATAATCTTCCGGCAGATAGATGTTGTATTTCATCGTTCTGTTGACTGATTCAGAGTGAAAATCGACTGTTTTGACTTCACCGGAAGCCGGCAGCACTGTGGCCAGAATTAAAACAAAGACCATCGCGAATACCCATTTTGTCCGATGATAAATTGATTTTTTGTTATGTTTCATATCCCCTCCTTTCACTTAATCCTCTGAATCCATGAACCCTTTACCCTTGAATCCAATTATTCCTTTTTACACTTTTAGAGATAATCCTAAAATATATTTATCTCTGCTGATCTATTTTCAAGATTGTCTTCAGCAGAACGTTAGCCCCGTTCACTATATCCGACATTCGTGAAAACTCTTCGGGAGAATGGCTGACTCCCCCGACACTCGGGATAAAGATCATCCCTGTGGGAGCGATTTTAGCCATATCCTGGGCATCATGGCCGGCACCGCTGGGCATAAAATGAGCTGTCAAACCCAGTTCCTCAGCCGATTCGGCAATGTGCCTTCTGATCGCCGGATCTGTTGGCGCCGGAATGGCCATAGCATCGATGGGATCAAATGTTATCTCTGTGCCTGTTTTTTGAGAGATGATGGCCGCTTCCCCTTCAATTTTTTTATAGAGAGATTGGATCTTATCGGCAGACAGATCCCGAAGCTCCAGACTCATCACTACTTTTCCCGGTATGACATTGGGCGCCCCCGGTTCGGCTGTGATGCGGCCAACCGTCCCTACTTGACTACCTTCGACACCGGTAACAATCCTATTCACGGCTAAAATAAAATGCGCTGCCGCCAAAAGAGAATCCTGCCTCATATTCATCGGCGTAGTTCCGGCATGATTCGCATATCCGGTGATGGTCACATCCCACCAGGCGATCCCCACAATCCCCTCGACAACGCCTATGTCAATATCTTTCATTTCCAAAATCCGCCCCTGTTCGATATGGATCTCAATGAATGCTTTTATATCTCCTTCTTGGCGTTTAACGCTGTCCAGATTGTCCGGATCTCCACCAAGAGCCAGGAGTCCCTCCCGGACGGTCTTGCCGCTGTGACTCTTTTCTTTGAGGGCTTCAGAACTCAAGGTTCCATTCATTGCCCGGCTTCCTACAAGCCCCCCCTCTTCATCCGTAAATACAATCACCTCTAAAGGATGACGGGTTTGCACTTCATTCTCCACAAGAACCCGGACACATTCAATAGCGCTCAGGACACCAACAGCCCCATCAAACTTTCCACCGTGTGGGACGGTATCGATGTGTGATCCCGATAGAATCGGGGGGAGAGAATTTTCGCTCCCTTCCAGGCGGCCCAATATATTTCCAGCCGCATCTATTTGAACAGCCAATCCTGCGGCCTTCATAAGAGTTGTGATGTATTCGCGCGCTTTTACATCTTCCTCGCTGTATGCGACACGATGGACACCACCTTCAGGTGTTTTCCCAAATTCCGCCAGTTTGGTAATTTGCTGCTCTATTCGTTTGGCATTAACTCTTAAATTTTTCATTGTCTGTCCTTCCCCGCAGAAGAAAAAAATTGGATTGGCCATCATAAGCATAAACAATCCAAGGATTAATACTCGGTAAAATCTTTGCATCTTTGACCTCCCTCAGTCTTGGGCTAACTCGAGAATGTTGGTTTGGGGGCTGTAGCTATTTTCCAGCCGGGTAAGAAATGGGCGAAAAGACGCCTCGATCACAAACGGAAGACTCTTATACCAAGGGATACGAAGGACATCGCTTTCCAGGGCCTGAATCTCAGCAAGGAAGGCCCCTCTCCATTCGTCTTCCCCAGGTGTTGTTGCAGGAGAATCCAGTTGAGGAAGCAAATTCTTGAGCATAGAAAGAATCAATTGGTTGATCTTTTCAGTCATTTTCACATTGCGCTCCTCAAGATTGTCTTCTCTGTCCCAATCATCGAAATTCCACTCTTTGTCGTTCTGGACAAGCTGAAAACCCGGTCCATCCCCAGGCGGCTTCTCGAGCATGGAATAATAGGAGAGAATATAAATGTACATATACTCCCCCAATCCCATCTCAACCTCAAGAAGGGCTTGACTGCGTTGGGCATAAAAATCACCAATCCCGGGAATCAAACCAATAACCGCCTTAAATGCTCGAATCCCCCGGCCGGGTCTCCTGACATCTTCTCCGCCTTCCGGCTTCCGCACATTATCAAGGATGGAGATAGAATGATCCAATTTTTCCCTGATAGATGCCATACTCTCTCTGACATAGAGAAAGTCTTCCATACTCTCATATGAAATGCGTCCATCAGCAGGAGGTGTATAGTCTTCAATTTCACCATAGATATCTTTTAGAGAATTCGTCAATTCTCCAGTCTCTTCAAATTTATAGACTATGTCCTTTACAAAGAAAAATCCAAGAACCAACAGGACCAAAAGAATAACCACTAAAACACCGCAGCCAATACCGCAGCCAATAAACCAGTTTTTTGTGGATTTTTCCATCGTCACTGTCTCCTATAAGCTTATCGAATTGATGTAAGTGAATATATGCTGACGCAGTAATTTGCTCGAAAAGGCCGCCGTCCAATGCCCTTTGTCCAGAACAGTGACAGGATGCCCGTCATAGCTTTCCTTTTGCCTTTCAAAATGGAACAGTTGATCATACTTGGCCAGAAGAGGGAAAACATTGTGGCTGTTAACGCTTCTAAAATCCTTCTCGAAATCCAGCTTTTCACTGACGATTTCGCTTTGATCCTGCACAATTTTGGCCACTCTCTTGTAGGCTGATGTCAGAAAGACGTCGCTTAGAGACGCCCCTGCACACAGTGGGATATAGATATCAGCCGTGTTGAAATAGCTCCTATGGAGGTTGACCGCCACACCGCCCAGGCTGACTCCAGAGACAATCACCCGTCCATTTCCAGTTGATTTCAAATAATCGACAAGAAATTCGATCAATTTTGCCGAAACAGAAAGCATAGCTGTGAAACTCGTCAAATATCCCATCCTTTTGGCATATTTTAAGATGGATCCCTTGTGAAATGGGGCACGAAGAGCGATCAGGTTTGCCTCTATTGGTTCTCGATAGGATACAAAAATATCACGGAAAGTATTTTTCATGTACCAACGAAAATTAAAGGGACGTTCGAGGCTTCCATGATGATAGATGATTGAGGGATAGTCCTCCCCTTTCCACTGGTGGATCAAGAATGCCGGATCCATTGCTCCAGCAGCTGTTTCAGCCTCCACTTCATATTCTCCCTCGCCCAATATCTTGGGAATTTTAAGTTTAATAGTCTTGAGATGCTCAACATATGAGGGACTTTCAATGCTCTTGGAAAAAATTTTATTATTAGTCACAAGAACTTCAGTGCCTTTGATGGAGATGTGATCGATAAGTGAGTGGATATTCATTTCTTCACATTGGGCTTTGTGCTGTTTATGAAAGTTTCATTTTAAAGAATTCCGAAACTTAAATAAAGAGACCTCTTTTTGTTGGCTTGACTTTTAGTGGAGGTGGTGGTAATTCAATCATTCATTATGTCCGGACACACAGGGAGGAATAAATGACAAGAAGAATTCACTTAGCCCTATCTTTTTTTGCAATATTGCTTTTTCTCTTTAATGGATGCACAAGTAAAACATCTGGAATAGAAGACGCCCTGGCAAGTATTACGGCGGAGGATTTAAAAAAAGACGTGGAAATTCTCTCCTCTGACGAATTCGAAGGACGCTCCCCCGCTTCCAAGGGGGAAGAGTTAACGATAGAGTTCTTGAAAAACGAATTTCAGGCCCTGGGACTTAAACCGGGAAATAAGGACAGTTTTTTCCAGGAAGTCCCGCTGGTCAAGATCACTTCAACACCGACAAAGGCTTTGGAAATCTCGGGAAAAAATATTTCTAATAAATTTCAGTACGGTGATGAATTTGTAAGCACAACAATGCGAATTGTTGATGAGGTTTCCCTTAGAGATTCCGAGATGATCTATGTCGGGTACGGCATTGTCGCTCCGGAATACGGCTGGAATGACTATGAGGGTATCGATGTGAAGGGAAAAACTGTCGTCATTCAGGTGAATGATCCCGGATTTGCGACTCAAGATCCGGATCTTTTTAACGGCCTCGCCATGACATATTACGGCAGATGGACCTACAAGTATGAAGAAGCGGCACGCCAGGGAGCTGCCGGCGCTCTAGTCATTCATGAAACTGAACCTGCCGCCTACGGATGGGATGTCGTGCACAATGGCTGGACCGGGCCTCAATTCCTTATGGAAAGCTCGGACAACAATATGTCTCGATGTGCCGTGGAGGGTTGGATCACCTTGCAGACGACTCAGACAATTTTTAAACAAGCCGGTCTCGATTTTAACACATTAAAAACTGAGGCCGCACAAAAAGGATTTTCTGCCGTTAATATGGGACTCAAGGCAAACTTGACCCTATCCAACACCATTGAGCACTCCCTCTCCCACAACGTGATCGCCCTTCTCCCCGGTTCCGAACGACCCGAGGAACTGATCATTTACACGGCTCACTGGGATCACTTTGCCCCGGACCCCAGCCTTGAAGGCGACCAGATTTTTAACGGCGCTCTGGATAATGCGACCGGAACAGCAGCCCTTATCGAACTGGCCGAAGCATTCCTGAAGTTGGAGACCCCTCCAGCCAGGTCGATCGCCTTTCTGGCCCTGACCGGAGAGGAACAGGGGCTCCTTGGCTCGAAATACTATGCAGACAATCCCATCTATCCTCTGACAAACACGGTAGCCTCCATAAATATGGATTCCCTCAATATTTATGGAAGAATGAAAGACATCACGGTTATCGGTTTCGGGCAGTCCGAACTGGATGACTACGTCATAGAGGAAGCCGCCGCACAGAACCGGACGGTTATGCCGGATCCCAAACCGGAACGAGGATCATTCTACCGCTCCGATCACTTTCCCTTTGCCAAGCAGGGAGTGCCCGCTCTCTATACAAGTATGGGGGTCGATCATGTGGAGCACGGGAAAGAATGGACCCTGGCCAAAAGAGACGACTACATCAAGAACAAATACCATAAACCTTCAGATGAATATGACCCGAACTGGGATCTCAGCGGTGGAATTGAAGATTTGCAGCTGCTTTTTAAGATCGGATACAGGCTGAGCATGGAATCTTTTTTTCCGAATTGGAAAGAAGGGAGTGAGTTCAAAGCCAAAAGAGATGCCGACATGGCCGAAAAAAAATAAAACTAGGATCGTTTTCAGGAAAACACTATTTAAATCCTTTGAGCG
>JAZFSR010000106.1:0-2274 GCA_036446295.1 Candidatus Aminicenantaceae bacterium | reverse complement strand
CTTCCTTTTTACTCTGTTTGTGGCCTTTTTCACCTACCTTTTTATTGATCTTATTCAACCGATCATTGATGGCATGCTGCAGTCTTCTCAGACGGCGGTCTCTGAAAAAACGGGTTTAATTAAGCTTGTTTTTAAAATCTTCAATGTCACCCAGGAGAAACTTGAATATTATATTTCTGCCCTTCTTGTGATTGTCATCTTCGGGAAGGGATTGTTCACTTTTCTTTCGTCGTATCTCATGAAATCAGTCGGCTTTAAAGTTGTAAAAAAATTGAGAGATGATCTCTTTGAACACTTGATGTACCAATCAGCGAATTATTTTGACAACACGACCACGGGAAATCTCATGACCCGGCTGACCAGCGATGTGGACAAAGTCCAGGAGGCTCTCGCAGGAAGTATGAAAGACTTCATTCAAGAAGTTTTTATACTGCTGGCTCTTCTTGTTTTTATCTTTTACACGGATTGGCAGTTGGCCATAGCCTTTTTTGTTATAGTTCCCGTTGCAGGCGTCCCTCTGGCTACATTCAGTAAATACCTTAAAAAACGCGGCAGACAAAATCAGATTAAAATGTCTGAAATATATAATCTCATTCATGAGACGATTACGGGCAACAAGATCGTCAAAGCTTTTACTATGGAGAAGTTCGAGCTGAAAAAATTTTTCCGGGCGACACAGGAATATTTTAAGACGAGCATGAAACTGGCATGGGTAGGAAGTTTGAGTTCTCCGTTTATGGAATTTTTGGGAGGTATTATGGGGGCCTTCATCCTTCTTGCGGGAACGACGAGAATAGCCAATGGAGCTATCAGTCCAGGAGACTTTACAGCATTTTTAGTCGCCATCTTTTATTCCTATACACCCATCAAGAAGTTGACCCGGGCCAATGTTGTGATTCAACAAGGGTTGGTCTCTTATCAAAGGATAAATGAGGTTTTACAGTGTCAGCCCCAGGTTGCGGACAGTCCGAATGCCCGGCCTCTTCCCTCAATAAAAGGGCATGTGAAATTTGACAACGTGTCTTTCCGCTACGATGAAGCCAGATCCGTCCTGGAGAATGTGAGTTTTGAGGTTAAGCCGACTGAGATGGTTGCCATTGTTGGTTTGAGCGGCTCCGGAAAGACAACCATCATCAATCTGATTTCCCGTTTTTACGAACCGACCGCAGGGAAAATCTTGATTGACGGTATTGATATCCGGGAAGTCAGCCTGTTTTCACTGCGGTCTCAGATAGGTCTTGTGACCCAGGATCTTATTCTTTTTAATGACACTGTCCGGAATAACATTGCCTATGGTCTCGAGGAGACTCCACTTGAGAAAATTATCGAGACAGCCAAGGCTGCAAAAGCCCATGATTTCATTGAGGAACTTTCTAAGGGATATGATTCCATTATCGGAGAAAAAGGGGCGCTCCTCTCCAGCGGCCAAAGGCAGCGTCTCGCTATTGCCCGGGCGCTTCTCAAAGATCCTCCCATCCTCATCCTTGATGAGGCGACATCGGCCTTGGATTCCGAGTCTGAACGTCTGATACAGACAGCCTTGGCCAATGTCCTTAAAGATAGGACCGCCATAGTCATCGCACACCGTCTCTCCACAATCAGAAATGCAAATAAAATACTGGTAGTGGATAGAGGTGAGATTGTTGAGTCAGGAACTCATCAACAGCTCTGTCAAAGTAACGGTATCTATAAAAAATTATATGACCTGCAGTTTCCTGAAGGAAAGGAGGGGTGACGTGATTCACAGCATGACGGGTTTTGCTGAAAAGATGTTTCATTCTAAAGCTCTTTCAGTAAAAATCAATATCCGGTCCTTGAATCATAGGTTTTTAGATTGGACTTTTCGCGGAAGTCAGAGCAGGGAACTTGAGAATAAATTCCGAAAAATCTGTCAGGATAGAATTTCCAGAGGTAAGATAGAGGTTCATGTCGAACTGGATTTTTTAGATTCTTCAAAGTTAGATTTGATAATCAATGAGGATGTGTTGGCCAAAATACTTTCGTCCTTTCAAAATATTTCTTCCCGTACCTTGAAGAATGTGAGTTTAAATATTGAGAACTTATTCAATCTTCCCCACGTTGTTCAGCTGCGGAGGAAGAAATTTTCAAAAGAAGACATTGTCTTTCTGGAAGATTGTTTTAGGAAAACGTTAGACCAGCTCATTAGAGAAAGACAAAGAGAGGGCCGGGTGCTCAAGAAGGAAATTGCGGGACATCTTAAAAATCTTCAACAAGTTTTAAGTAAGGTGAGAATTCTCGCAAAAAATCAGCCTG
>JAZFSR010000105.1:0-2813 GCA_036446295.1 Candidatus Aminicenantaceae bacterium | reverse complement strand
GCCCAAACACCGTTTAATGCGATGTTTACATCATTACCCGAATTATCTGCAGCCACACATGGATTCAGCATCCATCCCCATGGCAAACTGTTTATCGTCCCTAACATCCGGAGTTTTGTGGGTGGAGACATATCGGCGGGACTTATCGCGTTAAACCTTTTGAATAAAAAAGGCAATCACCTGTTTATCGACCTGGGAACAAACGGTGAAATCGTTCTCAAGACAGATACAGGGAGTGTAGCCACATCCACAGCCGCCGGGCCTGCCTTTGAAGGGATGAATATCAGCTGCGGTATGCTGGCCCTACCCGGAGCCATATATAAAATTGAAAATACCATTCCTTTAAAGATAGAAACAATCCAGGATCAATCCGCCCTGGGTCTCTGCGGTACCGGATTAATCGATGCCGCAGCTGTCGCCCTCAAACAGGAATTACTTTCCCATAAAGGTAAAATTCTGGATGAATCCGGTAAAATCACTTTGACTAAAGAGATTTCTCTTACTCAAAAAGATATCAGGGAACTCCAACTTGCCGTGGCCGCTGTAAGATCAGGGATAAGGATGATCATGGAGAAAAAGAGTCTTTCTCTCGATTTGCTTGATGGAATTTTTATTGCCGGAGCTTTCGGGAACTACTTGAACATTCCCAACAGCATCCAAATCGGTCTTCTTCCGGCAATTCAGGAAGAAAAAATTCATTTTGTCGGGAATTCTTCGATAGCCGGTGCAAAAGCCCTTCTCATTTCAGCCCCACTTCGTGCAGAAGCAAACGCCCTTTCGAAAAAAATTGAGTTTTTATCCCTGGCTACCAATGTTCAGTTCCAGGAGTATTTTGTAGATTCTTTAGAATTTCCCAGCCAACCTTAGTTGCCCATCACACTTTTAACCAGATCCACAGCCGATGCGGCATCCGGAGCATATCCGTCCGCTCTTATTTCATCTGCGTAAGACTGTGTGATGGGGGCTCCACCGACAATAACTTTGATTTTGTCCTTGAGTCCGGATTCCTCGAGAGATTGGACCATATCTTTCATAAACACCATCGTGGTAGTGAGAAGAGCCGACATTCCCAAGACATCGGGATTTTCTTTTTCGGCAAACTCCAGGAATTTTTCTTTTGTGACATCTGCACCCAGATCCACAACCTCAAATCCCGCTCCTTCCAGCAGCATGGACACAATGTTTTTTCCGATATCATGCAAATCGCCTCCGACGGTGCCAATAATGACCTTCCCCAGGGGCTCCACATTGGCCTCTGCGAGAAGAGGTCGGATAATTTGCATTCCTGCCTTCATGGCCCTAGCAGCCACTAATACCTCAGGAATAAAAATCTCATTATTCTTAAACTGCTCACTGATGACATTCATTCCGGAAACCAAACCTGAATTCAAAACCTCTTCGGCCGATATATTTTGGCTTAAAGCTTCTTCCGTAAGGTTCTTTGCAGTATCTGCCTCTCCTTTTATAATTACTGCTGCTAAATCTTCTAATATGGCCAATGGCTCCTCCTCAAATTGTATTTATTTTAATTACCCCTTTTCATCTATCATATCCAAATTTTAAAGTAAAGAAAGAGTGCAAAATTTGCTAATATTCAATCCTTTTTCTAGAATAGACCGATGAAGATAGCCATCACTGGTAAAGGAGGTACGGGAAAAACCACCATTGCAGCCGTTCTGGCCCATTTCTTTAAAAAGGACGGATACGATGTGCTCGCAGTAGATGCCGATCCCGATGCCAATTTCGCAGAAGCTTTAGGAGCTTCAAAAAAAGAACTGGAAATTATACCTATTTCTTCTCAACGGAAGCTGATCCAGGACCGTACAGGGGCGAAACCGCGGCAGTTCGGCCAACTCTTCAAACTCAATCCCACTGTCAACGACATTCCCGATAAATTCTGCGTTCCCATTCGTGGAATCAAGCTGCTTGTGATGGGAAGCATAGAAAGCGGCGGAGATGGATGTGCCTGCCCTGAAAATGTTCTTCTCAAAAGCCTTCTCTCCGAACTCATCCTCAACCGCCAAGAAGTTATCATTGTGGATATGGAGGCAGGCATCGAGCATTTGGGGAGAGGCACCGCCCAATCCATAGACACCATGCTCATTGTTGTCGAACCCGGTCAGCGAAGTATCAAGACTGCCGAAACGATCTTAAAATTAGGGGGAGAAATCGGCATAGAAAAATTTGGTATCATCGGGAATAAGATTCAGAGCAAAGAACAGGCTTTATGGATACAGAAACAGCTTGCTCAAAACCTCTATATGGGCAGCCTTTCCTACAGCTCACTTATCAGCCAATCCGACAGGGAAGGCCAACCTCTCATAGACAGCCTTGACTCGGAGCTGAAAAAAGAATTTCAGACCATCTATAATAAATTGGGGACTGTCCCCAATTTACGGAGAAGACAATGACATTTAATCCAAAATGTTTGGCGACAGGCATCGGCAGTTTTCCTGACCTGGATGCCGGGAATGCATGTGACCGGATTCTTAAAGCACTTCCCGAAATTCCCCTTTGGCCCCAGTTGTCCCAATCCGATTTTCGCGAACAGATGGAAATTCAGTACAGCGAAGGTTTTCCATGTGTCGTGCTTGATGAAGCCAAAAGTAAGATGATTATCGACACGAGTGGAGATCCGACAAGTGAACTGGAGAAGTTTTATGAAAACTTCGTTATAGAAAATCTCGACTATTTCCGGATTTCACCTGATTTCAGCCGCGGCCTCTATGCCATGGAAAAAAAGTTAAAAGAAACACTTCCCTCTTCCATATTGTAATTTAAACATCAGGTTACAGGACCTATAACGTTTGGAT
>JAZFSR010000104.1:0-11725 GCA_036446295.1 Candidatus Aminicenantaceae bacterium | reverse complement strand
AGATTTGGGGCCAGGCCTGCAAAACATGAACTATTTTCATAGTAGAGTACTTCAAAAAAAAATAGTTCATGTTTTGCAGGCCTGGCCCCAAATCCCCAATTCTTGACATGTTTGGGAGATTAATAGTAAATAATAATCCATATCTGAATAAGAAAGGCTATTAATCATGCAGGCAATGCAAACTTTAGACTGGATTATTATCGCGCTTTATTTTTCAATCTTGCTCGGGATTGCCTGGTGGGTGACCCGGCAAAAACAGGATTCTCCCACAGATTATTTTTTAGCCGGCCGGCATGTGGGTTGGTTTGTCATTGGGGCATCCATATTTGCTTCAAACATCGGCTCAGAGCATATCGTCGGACTTGCGGGAACAGCGGCTAAAAGTGGTGTAGCCATGGGGCATTATGAACTCCACGCCTGGTGTATTCTCCTATTAGGCTGGGTTTTCGTGCCGTTTTATATGAGAAGCCGTGTGTTTACGATGCCGGAATTTCTGGAAAAACGCTTTTCACCCACGTCCCGTTGGATACTTTCCATTATATCACTTGTCGCCTATATCCTTACAAAAGTTTCTGTTACCGTTTACGCCGGAGCCGTTGTTTTTCAAGCCCTGATGGGAATAGATTTCTGGACCGGTGCTTTGATCACAGTACTATTCACTGGCCTCTATACCGTCATGGGCGGATTAAAAGCCGTTATCTATACGGAAACCCTTCAGGCCATTGTTCTATTACTTGGATCGATTACGGTAACGATTTTGGGATTGATTAAGATCGGAGGATTTGGCAAACTTGTTTCAATTGTCGGAAGCCAACACTTCAACCTCTTTCTCCCGATGGACCATCCTGATTTTCCATGGCTGGGTATGGTCTTGGCCCCTCCAATCGTTGGAATCTGGTATTGGTGTACAGATCAATGCATTGTGCAGCGAACTTTGGCAGCCCAGAGTGAAACCCAGGCCCGGCGGGGGACCATCTTTGCCTCGTTTTTAAAGCTTTTCCCGTTTTTCATATTCTTTATCCCCGGAATTACGGCTTTTGCTCTTTCAAAGACAGGTCAGCTTCAATTGGCCGCATCCGATCAAGCGTTCCCAATGCTGGTCAAACTCCTACTTCCAGTGGGCTTGAGAGGTCTTGTTGTGGGAGGCCTTTTAGCCGCTCTCATGAGTTCTCTTGCGGCTGTTTTTAATTCCTGCTCGACACTCTTTACCATGGATATCTATAAAAAGATCAGGCCGGATGCCTCTGAAAAACGATTGGTCTATGTCGGCCGAGTGGCGACAGGAATAGTTGTCGTGTCCGGAATTCTCTGGATTCCGTTCATGAAATTTATCTCGGGAGAGCTGTACCATTATTTGCAAAGTGTGCAGGCCTACCTGGCTCCACCGATTGCGGCCGTTTTTCTCCTTGGAATATTCTGGAAGAGGATCAATGCCAGAGGAGCGAATGCGGCGCTGGTAGGGGGGTTTATAATTGGAATCCTTCGTTTGGTTGCGGAACTCAATAAAAAGCATCTCAGCGGTTGGCTGCATACTTTTGCGGATATCAATTTCTTGTATTTTTGCGTCTACCTGTTTCTCGTGTGCATCGCGCTGATGATCAGCTTTAGTATGTTCAGCCGGGCTCCTTCCTATGAAAAAATCAAAGGTCTAAGCTATGGGACCATATCAGACGAGGATAAAAAAGCAACTAGGGATAGCTGGTCGACGCGGGATTTGGTGCTTTCTTTTGTCGTTCTCTCCATTATCGCTCTTATCCTGATTTGTTTTTCACCTCTTGTGATCGCCAAATAAGATGAAAACATATTCTCTGGGATTAGATTTCGGGACCAACTCCTGTCGATCTTTAATTGTAGATTTGAATAATGGTCAAGAATTATCCAGTCAGGTCGTTCCGTACCCTTCCGGGCAGGAGGGGGTTTTTCTTAATTCCAAGGATCCCAATGTCGCCAGACAGGAAGCGGAAGATTATCTTTTTTGTATGCAAGAAAGTGTCCGACGTGCCATCGACCGGGCCAAAGATGCTGACTCGAGTTTTTCTCCAAAACGGATCATAGGTATTGGGATCGATACTACAGGAAGCAGCCCTATGCCGGTCAATGAAGAGGGCCTGCCGCTGTCTCAAGTCCCCGAGTTTAAGGGAAATCCGGATGCGAAGGTCTGGCTCTGGAAAGATCATTCCAGCTTTGCCGAGGCGGCCCGAATCACAGAGCTGGCCCGGGAAAAAAGGCCTCAATATTTGGCCAAAATAGGGGGAATCTATTCATCGGAGTGGTTCTGGAGCAAAATTCTGCACTGCAGAAACGTATCTCCTGAAGTTTTTCAGGCCGCATACAGTTTTGTCGAAATTTGTGATTATATCCCTGCCGTCCTTGCCGGCAGCACAAAACCGGCCTCTATTGTCCGCAGTATCTGTGCGGCCGGACACAAGGCCATGTATAACGAAATATGGGGAGGGCTGCCTGATAAAGAGTTTTTGTCCGACCTCAATCCCGGTCTCGGAGAACTCAGAGACAGGCTCTATGCAAAAGCTGTGTCTTCTGATCATTTAGCGGGATATCTATGCAGGGATTGGGCGGAAAATCTTGATTTGGAGCCGGGCATTGCTATTGCTGTGGGAGCTTTTGATGCCCACATGGGTGCCGTCGGAGCAGGTATAAAGGAGGGGACGCTCGTAAAAATCCTGGGGACAAGCACATGCGACATTATGGTTTCCCCTGGAGAAAAAGTATTAGCCGATATTCCCGGAGTTTGCGGGATTGTGGATGGATCCGTTCTTCCCGGCTTTTTTGGGATTGAAGCCGGGCAGTCGGCTGTGGGTGATATCTTTTTATGGTTTGTCCATCACCTTGTCCCGGACTCTTACGGACGAACCGTTGATGAGAAATTTAAAAATCTGGAAAAAGATGCGTGCAGGCAGAAGCCCGGAGAGCATGGACTTTTAGCACTGGATTGGAATAACGGCAACCGCACAATTCTCGTTGATGTTCGTCTCAGCGGCCTCCTCTTAGGACAAACCCTTCATACTCAAGCGCATGAGATTTACCGCGCTTTGATAGAAGCCACAGCATTTGGTGCGCTGACCATCATCAACAGAATTGAAGAATATGGTGTGGCTGTCAAGGAGATCATCAACTGCGGAGGATTGGCGGCTAAGAATCCTTTCCTTTTGCAGATTTATGCCGATATCACAGGAAGGCCCATGAAGGTTTCTCAAAGCGATCAGACCTGTGCATTAGGTGCAGCCATTTTTGGTGCTGTTGCAGCCGGACCCGAACAGGGAGGGTTTAAAACTGTCGAAGAGGCTCAGAAGTCCATGACAGGGATTAGAGAGGTTTACCAGCCTGATAAGAACAATTATTTTATTTACAAGGACATGTTCGAGCTCTACCGCCAGCTTCATGATGCATTTGGAACATCTTTTTGGTCAGGTTCACTTTCTAACGTGATGAAGGATCTTATTGCCTTAAGAGAGACAAAAAGACAGGAGGATTGATGCTCGAAGAACTTAAACATAAAGTCTGGAAGGCTAACCAAGGGTTAGAAAAATACAAGCTTGTGTCTCTGACTTGGGGAAATATCAGCGGTCTAAGTGCGGATAGAGATTTTATTGTCATAAAACCCAGTGGTGTCGGCTACAATGAATTAAAATCCGACGATTTAGTTGTTGTTGATATGGATGGACAAAAAATCGAAGGACAGCTCTCTCCTTCTTCTGATACACCGATTCATCTGGAAATATACAAAGCTTTTGACGGCCTTTTCGGAGTCGCGCATACGCACAGCGTTTATGCCACCATGTTTTCTCAAGCCAATCAGAGCATCCCGTGTCTTGGGACTACACATGCCGACCATTTTTATGGAGATATCCCCGTCACACGGATGATAACGGAAGAAGAGGTCAATTCGGGTTATGAAGTGAACACCGGAAAAGTGATTGTCGAACGATTTGAACATCTCGATCCTTTGAAGATGCCCGCTGCACTTGTTGCTGGTCATGGTGCGTTCACTTGGGGGAAAAGTCCTGATGAAGCGCTGTTCAACAGTGTGGCCCTTGAAGATGTAGCCAAGATGGCTTTTGGGACATTTCTTCTTCGGCCAAAGGGAATTCCCTTCCCCGATTACCTTCTTCGCAAGCATTTTTTGAGGAAACATGGACCGGACGCCTATTATGGTCAAAAAAAATCGGGAGATAAACAATGAACAATATTCCCAAGGTTAAGCTGGGGCTTGTTGCGGTCAGCCGGGATTGCTTTCCTGTTGAGCTGTCCAGAAACAGAAGAGATCGAGTCGTCCGGGAATGCGGGAAAAAAAAGATTGCCCTCTCAACCAGCGATACGGTTGTCGAAAACGAAAAGGATGCCCTAAAAGTCTTAGGAGAGCTTTCTGAGAAAAGTGTTAATGCTTTAGTTATCTACCTTGGAAATTTCGGCCCGGAGGGACCAACCACATGGCTGGCCCAAAAATTCGACGGACCGGTGATGTTTGTCGCGGCTGCCGAAGAATCAGGAGAAAACCTCATTCAAGGCAGGGGCGATGCTTTCTGCGGTATGCTCAATGTGTCCTATAATATTGGTTTAAGGCAGCTGAAACCTCACATTCCCGAAAATCCCGTGGGTCAAGCTGGAGATATTGCTGAAAAAATCGAAAAATTTCTTCCCGTGGCCAAAATATTAATCGGCCTAAAAAGACTTAAAATTTTCACCTTTGGACCGCGACCTCATGATTTTTATGCCTGCAATGCACCGATAAAACCACTCTATGACCTTGGTGTTGAAGTCATGGAAAACAGTGAACTGGATCTTCTTGATATTTTTCAAAAAGCCAAAGACAATCCGGAAATCGAGAAAGTGGCCCAAGAAATGGCCGGCGATTTAGGAGCAGGGAATACCTACCCCGATCTCCTTCCCAAGCTGGCCATGTATGAAGTGGCCTTAAAGACATTCTTTGCAGACCATCTGGGATCTGCTCAATTTGCGGTCTTTGCCAATAAGTGCTGGCCGGCTTTTGAGTCCTATTTCGGCTTTGTCCCTTGCTTTGTCAATTCGCGTCTGGCTGCCCAGGGCATCCCTGTGGCTTGTGAGGTGGATATATATGGTGCTCTAAGCGAGTATATCTTGACATGTGCAACAGAACTTCCAGCCACACTTCTCGATATCAACAATACTGTTCCCGATGATATGTATGAAAATGCCGGAGAAAAGACCAAGAATTATAAATCGAATGATCTCTTTATGGGATTTCACTGCGGGAATACAGCCGGATCCTGCCTGCTTCAAGGGGAAATGAAATACCAGTTGATTATGAATAGGCTTATGGAACCTGAGGGAAAACCCGATATCACTAGAGGAACCTTAGAGGGCAGAATCCGTCCCGGCGACATTACAATTTTCCGGCTTCAATCGACGGCTGACGGCCGGCTTCGGGCTTATGCGGCTGAGGGCGAAATCCTGGATATAGATCCCAACTCTTTTGGCAGTATCGGTGTTTTTGCGATCCATGAAATGATGCGCTTCTACCGACATACCCTCATCGAAAAAAGATTCCCTCATCACACGGCCGTAGCATTCCAGCATGTGGGCAGGACGCTTTATTACGCCGCAAAAATGCTGGGGGTGGAAAGTTTTGATTTCAACAGACCTTCCGGCCAGCTTTTTCCGACAGAGAATCCATTCGAGTAAAATGAAAACCGTTCATCTGACTGGAATTCGGCAGCTCGAGATTTCCGATATTCAACTTCCTAAAATCAAAGATCCAACCGATGTATTGCTCAAGATAGAAGCCGTAGGACTATGTGGATCGGACATTCATTACTTTCAAACCGGGAAAATCGGGGATCAGGTGGTCCAGTATCCATTTACTCTCGGGCATGAATGTGCGGCCGTGGTGGAAGATGTTGGGCCGGGTTGTACACGCGTAAAAAAGGGAGATTCAATAGTCATCGATCCTGCCGTTTCATGTGGTCAATGTGATCAGTGTTTGGCCAATCGCAGACACACTTGCCGAAATCTCCGTTTTCTTGGATGCCCGGAGCAGCTGGATGGGTGTCTTTCAGAATTTTATATTCTACCTGAAGATAATTGTTTTCCAGTCTCCAGTGATATGACTCCTGCGCAGAGGGTGCTGGTTGAGCCCCTCTCTATCGGACTCTATGCAGTAAACTTTATGAGCCATAAGGGTGTTCAGTCGATCGGTATCCTTGGATCAGGGCCAATCGGATTAAGTACAGCCCTTGCTGCAAGAGCAAAGGAGATTTCTCGTATTTACATAACTGATAAGATTGACAGCCGCCTTGAAGTTGCAAAGAAGGCTGGGGTATTATGGGCCGCTAATCCACTGCATTCAAACATAGTAAAATTGGTTAGGGAGAGAGAACCATTCTTACTGGATGCGGTTTTTGAGTGCTGTGGGGATCAGGATGCGCTTGATTTGGCCGTTGACCTCCTAAAGCCGGGTGGGACACTTTTAATCATTGGGATTCCGGAAACGGATCGAATTATGTTCGATATCCATAAAATCCGCCGGAAAGAAATTGTACTGCAGAATATCCGCCGCCAGAACCGGTGTGTTTCAGCGGCGATCTCTCTTATACGGGAGAATCGAGTGAATGTAGATTTTATGGCGACACACACTTTTTCTTTAAACGAAATTCAAGAAGCCTTCGAACTTGCTTCCAGCTATGCCGACGGTGTGATCAAAGCTTTAATCTATATGGGAAAATAGAGCGGATTTAAGAGAATAGAATGGGAAAAGGAGAAAAAGAGATGAAAAAAGTACATATCTTTTTGATGGCTGTATGTCTTTCTGTTTTGCTGCTTTCCGGTTTCTCCTGTCGAAGCCAAACTCGGGCCGATTACCCCTATCAGCCGGTCACGTTTACCTCTGTCCATTTCAGCGACGCTTTCTGGCTGCCTAGACTCGAAACAAACAGGAAAGTGACTATTCCTTTTGCCCTGGATCAGAGTGAAGAGACGGGCCGCCTCAAAAATTTCGAAATTGCAGGTGGAGCCGCAGAAGGAGAATTTTGCAGTATTTATCCTTTTGACGATTCCGATGTTTATAAAATTATCGAAGGGGCTTCCTATGCATTAAATATCCGGCACGATCCTGAGTTAGAAGGATTTCTGGATGAGCTTATCGCAAAAATTGCCGCCGCCCAGGAGGAGGACGGATATCTCTATACTGCGCGGACGATCGAACAAGATCCTCCGGTCCAGTGGACGGAAGGAGCCCGCTGGTCCAACCTCTACCTCGGCCATGAACTTTACAATATGGGCCATTTTTATGAAGCGGCCGTGGCCCATCATCTGGCAACAGGAAAGAGAAACATGCTGGATTTAGCCATAAAAAATGCGGACCTAATCACGAGCGTGTTCGGTCCCGGGAAAAAGGTTGGAGTTCCGGGTCATCAGGAGATTGAAATCGGGCTTGTCAAACTCTATCGAATCACCGGAGATCAGAAATACCTGGATTTGGCAAAACACTTTCTCGACCAGAGGGGAAAAGAAGAGGGGAGAGAACTTTTTGGGCAGTATTCACAAGACCATATACCGATCCTTGAGCAGGATGAAGCCGTAGGTCATGCCGTGCGAGCCGCCTATATGTATTCGGGGATTGCCGATGTGGCGGCTTTGACCGGAGATGCCGATTACATCCGGACGGTAGATCGAATCTGGGAGAATGTGGTATCTAAAAAATTGTACATCACGGGGGGAATAGGAGCCAAGGGTGGAGGAGAGGCCTTTGGTCCCAACTATGAACTCCCCAATGCGTCCGCCTATGCAGAAACCTGTGCAGCTATCGCCAATGCATTCTGGAATCACAGAATGTTTCTCCTTCATGGAGACGCCAAATATATCGATGTTCTTGAGAAAGTGATCTACAACGGTATGCTTTCTGGTGTGGCTCTCAGCGGGGATTTATTTTTCTATCCCAATCCTCTCGAGTCTTTCGGCCAGCATGAACGCAGCTCCTGGTTTAACTGTGCCTGCTGCCCCTCCAATATTTCACGGTTTATGCCTTCCATTCCGGGCTATGTCTATGCTCAGAGGGGAAAAGCGCTCTATATCAACCTCTTTGTGGACAGCGAGACGGAGATTGTAATGAATAATAATAAAATTTCCATCTTTCAGGAGACCAAATATCCCTGGGAGGGAAAAGTCCGGATTAGGATTAAGCCGGAATTTGAAAAAAAGTTTACCGTCCATGTCCGTATCCCCGGCTGGGCTTTGGAACAACCCGTCCCCAGTGATCTCTATCATTTTATTGACAAAATCGATAAAGTTCCCACTCTTATGGTTAATGGTAAAACGATCCCCTTAAACATAAATAAAGGGTATGTACTTATTCAAAGAAGATGGAAAGAGGGGGACACGATCGAACTGAATCTCCCCATGCCTGTCAGGCGTGTGGAGAGCCATCCTGAAGTCAAAGAAAATACTGGAAAAATCGCTCTTGTCAGAGGCCCCGTTGTCTACTGTGCCGAATGGCCTGACAATGGAGGACATGTCAGCCATCTTGTGTTGTCGGATGATGCAGAGCTTTTGACGGAGATGCGGGACGATCTGCTCAACGGAGTCACAGTGATCAAGGGCCAAGCATTTATGGCGATCCCATATTATGCCTGGGCACACCGCGGTCCGGGTGAAATGGCAGTCTGGCTTTCTCGTGAAGAGGGAACTGCCCGTCCTTTAAAGAATGAAAAGTGAAGGTAAAGGTCTTAGGATAGGGCTAAGAGCATATGAAGAAACGACTTTTAATTTTCCTGCTGCTATTCTTTTCGTCCCAAGTTGCTGTAATTTTAAAGGCAGACATCGCGACATTTGATTCTCAATCCATTTTGATCTCTCCTCAAAATGTTAAGGTTGGTGATGTCGTGCGGATCCTCCTGGTTTTCGAAGAAGATTTGACAGGATTGGAAATTGAGACGATCTCGCCGCAAGGAGTTCTTAATCCGCTGCAAAAACACAGGAGTATAGGATTTCCTTCCTGGATATTCATGACATATAACATTCCCTCTGAAGGAGTTTACCGAATTGAATTAAAACGAGGGGGAGAAACCGTATCTTTGGCTTCATTTGATGTGGATTCCAAAAAAATTCTCAGAAATGAAAGTCCTTCCATATGGAACACAAGAAGGCAGTGGAGCAGGGAAGTCGAAAACCTCTATTCAGCTTGGCTTGAGTTTCTTTTTCTGGGAGATGAGGAAGGAGCATTTTGGGAGAATTTACAAGAGGTGACAAGTGATTCAAAAAGAAACCTGCTCTACAACCACTTAGATCTTGAGGAAGATGAAAAGTTAGTGATGAAGCCTGATTGTGCTGACAATCCTTATTTTCTTCGTGCGTATTTCTCCTGGAAGCTTGGCCTTCCCTTTGGTTTCCATAAGTGTGACTGGGGCGGGAGACTTGGAGTTCCTCTGTGTACGCAGTGGGTATCCAATCGAGAGCCTCGAGTAAATGGAGATAGTGATATTGAGGCTTTTCAAACCTTCTTAAAGTCAATAATGAATACGGTTCACTCCGGAAGTGCCCGAACGGCTCTTGCTGACAATTCGACAGATCTTTACCCTGTAAAATTAGTGAAAAAGCAGCTTAAACCTGGAGTTGTGTTTGCCGATCCTTACGGCCACACGTTAACTCTAGTTCGTTGGATTCCTCAGACATCTGAACAATCGGGAAAACTCCTAGCTGTGGATGCCCAGCCAAACGGGACTATTTCCCTGAAACGATTTTGGCAGGGTACTTTTCTATTCACCAACCGCAAAGTTATTGGAGAACCGGGTTTCAAGGCCTTTCGGCCCATCGTGGAAGAAGAAGGTAAATATCGACTTCTCAGCAACACGGAAATTGCCGATCACGCCGATTACGGAAACTTCTCCACCGAACAGAAAAGCCTCGATCCGAATGTGTTCTACGATACCATGGACAGTCTAATCAATCCTTTACCTCTGGATCCGGAAAGTGTCTTCAGGGAACTGCACAAGGCGGTGTTTGAGCAGCTCAAATCCAGGCAGATTGCTGTTGAAAAAGGCGAAAATTATTTGAAGGAGACCGGGTATGCCGTAATTCCTATGCCGTCCGGATCAGGAATATTTCAGACTTTGGGACCCTGGGAAGATTATTCGACGCCCTCCCGTGATATGCGTGTGCTGATTGCACTGGATGTTCTGCTCGATTTCCCTAACAAAATTATTCGAAGTCCAAAGTCTTTCAAAATCCCTGGGGAAAAGACTCCTCGGGCGGTAAAAGTTGAAATGGAGGAACTCCATCCTGAATTGGCTCGGGAATATTCCATCTTTTATATCCGATCTGATGGTATAAGACAGGAACTCACTTTAGCGGAAATTATCGATCGAATGAAAGCTCTTGAGATGGGCTATAATCCGAATGACTGTATTGAGATCCGTTGGGGAGCGCCCAGGGGAAGTGATGAGTCGCTTTCCTGCTCACGCCATGCCCCGGCTGATCAAATTGAAAAGATGTTGACGTACCGGAACTGGTTCAGAGATCGTATCCGTCCAATTCGATGACACAGTTAGAGGATCTGGTCATGGTCAGAGATACGATAAGATTGCTTTAAAATAACTTCAAACCCTCCCAAATCACTGCGTCTTAAAGTGTCCACTTCTTCTCTATCACCTACAACGGTTTTGATGAACTTGAGTTCGTATTCTTTAAGGGGTTGGGTTGCGCAAATGGAGCCGATCAATTGATTGCCTTCAATCGTAATCCGGAAACTTAT
Source organism: Candidatus Aminicenantaceae bacterium (assembly GCA_036446295.1). GTDB lineage: Bacteria > Acidobacteriota > Aminicenantia > Aminicenantales > Aminicenantaceae > JAUWVG01. Next base: position 984 of record JAZFSR010000104.1, on the reverse strand, counting down.
GGGGATATCTAAATTATTCAGAATTCTCAAATCTTTATATCCATAGGCGGTTGTGGAATCCGCACCCAGGGGAGTGTATCTCGTTTCGTCTGTGTAGAGATCCACGGAATGAGGATGTCTTTCTATAACGGATAGTCCTGCCGTTAAAGCGAGATGGTAAAGCAGTCCGGAGAGCTGGCACAATCCACCACCATAATCAAAATCCAATTGGTTTTTAATGATGTTGATCCCGACTTTGTATCCCGATTTTTTTGAGGGATTTCCCAACATGTGCCAGAAGGAAAAGATTTTTCCAGGATAAAAAGGCAGATTTTGAAATTTTGAAACGGCCAGAAGGAGATTATGTTTTTTGTTTTCTGCCCAGTCACTGACATTGATCCTCTGTTGGATGGTTATCCTTTCAGGCCAGGATTCTCCTTCTGAACGGCTTGAAGCGGAATTTTTAGGGAATTTAAAACGTGTGCCCCTGATTAAGTCAGAGAGATCGATCCAGAAGATTCGCAGAAATTTCCGCAAAGGAGAGGGGATTATAGCTTTCAGAAACTTTTTCATCGCTCTTTATTTTGATAATTTATGTTAGACAGGTTTTGTTTTTTTGTCAATCCGAGTCTTGACGTAGAGACCAAGACTTGCCATGATAAAAACATTCCCGAGTTAAAAGACAGAGATAATCATGGATAAAAAGAAGCCTGTTTTCGACCAGCGTGTAATCGATATTATCAATGATTATATAAAAAAAAACGATAATCCAAATACCCCTGTCACTCACCATCTTTCTCCCGATGAACTGCGTCAAAAAATCGATCTTTCCCTTCCCGAGGATGGATGTTCTTCTGAGGAACTCTACGGAATTGTCGAAAAATACCTCTTTTTTTCCGTGAGAACGGGCCATAGGCAGTTTTTCAACCAGCTCTGGTCGGGATTTTCCTTTCCGGGATTTCTGGGAGAACTATTCACAAGCTTATCTAATACCTCCATGTACAC
>JAZFSR010000103.1:0-2643 GCA_036446295.1 Candidatus Aminicenantaceae bacterium | reverse complement strand
AAAGACTTTTTTTCTCTTGATCTCTTTGGAAAGAAAAAATAACGACTATTTATCTCTTATCTTGGTTGAGCATTTTGAGGAATGCTTCCTCATTAAGAAGCGAAATTCCCAGTTTTACAGCTTTTTCTCTCTTTGAACCGGCGGCTTCTCCCACTACGACATAATCTGTTTTAGAACTCACCACGGCCACGACTCTTCCTCCGAGGCTCTCAATTTTTTCTTTTGCACTATCTCTGGTCAATGCCGAGAGGGTTCCGGTTAGGACAAAACTCCTGCCTTCAAGAGTAGGCTTATGGAAAGCCCCTTTCTCCTTTTTTGCGTCGAAATTTAGCCCGGCCAATTTCAGACGATCGATGAGATCTTTGTTTTCAGGCTGCCGGAAGAAAAAGACAATGCTTTCTGCAACTTTAGGGCCGACGTCATTAATATCTTTCAATGTGTCGCCGGACACAAAGAACAAAGATTCCAGATTTCTAAAATGTTTGGCCAGGATTTGGGCCGTTCTTTCTCCGACGAAACGGATTCCCAATGCAAAGATCAACCGAAACAGCTCGTTTGTTTTAGATCGTTCGATTTCGTCGAGCAGGTTCCGGCTGCTTTTGGGTCCCATCCTTTCCAGCTTCTCGAGATCCTGGAGATGAAGAGAATAGAGATCCGGGATGGACTTTACGATCCCTGATTCATGGAGCTGATTAACAAGGGCCTCTCCCAGACCTTCGATGTTCATCGCTCTGCGGGAGGCAAAATGAAGAAGAGATTCTCTGAGTTTTGCGGGACAGGAGGGATTAAAACACCTGGATACTGCCTCATCCTCAGGTTTAAAGACGGTGGAGCCGCACACAGGACATGATTTGGGAAAAACAAATTCAACCTCTTTTCCTGTTCGCCTTTCTTTCATGACTGAGACAACCTTCGGGATGACGTCCCCACTCCGCTCAATCAGAACTTGATCTCCGATGCGAATATCTTTTCTTCGGATTTCATCTTCATTATGCAGTGTTGACCGGCTGATTGTGGTTCCTGAGAGCTTGACGGGTTCAAGAACAGCCACGGGTGTCAAGGCACCGGTTCTTCCTACCTGGATGACAATGTCGTTGATTCTTGTAGTTGCCTGGCGGGCCGGAAATTTAAAGGAAATGGCCCATTTTGGAAATTTGGCGGTGCTTCCCAATTGCTGATGCTGATCTTTTGAATCCACTTTAACGACGATACCGTCCACATCGTAGTCAAGTTCGTCTCTGCGTTCGCTCCATGTTTTGTGAAAAGAGACAACATCATCAAGTGTGTCACACGGCTGTGAAATGGGATTGATCTTAAACCCGAGCTCCTTCAACAGCATGAGGCTTTCCCATTGATCCAAGCTATCTTCTCCCGTTATGTCAATCGAATAGAGAAAAAGATCGAGATTTCTCGCGAAAACTTCTTTAGGATCGAGAAGACGGATGGATCCCGCCGCCGCATTCCGGGGGTTGGCGAACAGAGGTTCACCCAAAGACTGCCTGTCCGTGTTGATTTGATGGAAGGAGGAGAAAGGCAGAAATATTTCTCCCCTGATTTCGATGTCTCGGCTGTCGTCTATCACAAGCGGCAGGCTTTTGATAGTTTTGACATTGGCTGTGACGTCGTCACCCCTTATCCCATCTCCCCGAGTGATAGCTTGTGTAAACTTACCTTTTTTGTAAGTGATGGATATTCCCAGCCCGTCGATTTTTAATTCCGCGATAAAATGGATCTTTTCTTCAGGAATGCTTTTTTTCAGCCTGACCTCAAAGCTTTTTAACTCCGTGATGCTGTAACAGTTGTCCAGACTGAGCATAGGTGTTTGATGGAAAACAGAAACAAACCCATCCAAGGGCTGCTCTCCAACCCGTTGTGTTGGGGATTCGGGGACGACAAATTCAGGATAACGTTTCTCCAGTTCCTGGAGTTCCTTGACGAGCATGTCGAATTCGTAGTCGGAAATTTGAGGATCGTTGTCGATGTAGTATTTTTTTTCGTGGGATTCAATAGTCTTTCTGAGGTGGCGGATTTTTTCTTCGACGGAGTGATTCATATGTTTTATTTATAAAATATTATACTAGAAAAAGAAAAAAGGCGACAGGGTGCCTTTTCTGCCGGAGATGAAGGCGGGACCCCTCCGCGGCGCACCTCCGTCCTCACTCCTCCGTCGCTGCGCGCAGAGATACACCGCTTCGCCCTCCCTTCATCTCCTTCAAGATAGTTTGTTTCTTTTTTCATCCACAATTGTATGTGTTGCAGAATGCATACGGATTCGATTCGGTTGAAAAAAAAGGATATTGAGATGAATTGAATAAGTGTCGGCAGTTTTTATGAAGAAACCAAGCTACTTGATTCCGAGCCTCTGCTTGGCCTGAGCAATCTGCTGCTGCCACTTTTCTAACGATGCGGTCTGATCTGTCTGGAGGTTTTCTATTTCGACCTGGATGTCATCCAGTTTCTTGAGTATGGAATCCATCTCTTTTCTCTCTGCATCTGTGAGTCCCTCTTCGTCTTTTTCGCCGAATTTCTTGTTGAAATTGTTTGTCAGATTTTCCAGTTCTTTGTTTTTGTCTCCGATGAGTTTGATCTTATCGTTGAAGGTATTGTCAATATTGGAAAAATAAAGGCTTTCTGCGAGACTCA
>JAZFSR010000102.1:0-7213 GCA_036446295.1 Candidatus Aminicenantaceae bacterium | reverse complement strand
AACCCTGTTCTATTCTCAATTTTGGAGCTTTGATTGACAACTCCAATATTCATAATATCCTCCAAAAATATAAGAGACAGATTATAATATCAGATTAAATATTTGAGTCAATATATTTGAATAATGAAACACAAAAGCTGTAACTTTTTAAAGGATTTTAAGTGAAAAACACCACCACTAATCCCAGATAAACAAAATACATGGAAAGGAGGACAAGACCCTTCACTTTGGTCAACCGGCAGCCGAATTTCATTAAGGCCAGCATGACCACAACGATGAGGATCATATAGGGAAAAGTGAAATTGATAACTTGCAATTCAACTTGAAGAGGTCTGACAATCGCTGCCGCTCCGATGATCCAGAGAATATTCAAAACATCGGCTCCTAGAATATTTCCGACAGCGATTTCTCCCTCTCCTCGTCTTGCCGCAGTGATACAGATTCCAATTTCAGGGATGGAGGTTCCAATGGCTACAAGTGTTGAACCGATCACAGTCTCTGATATGGAAAAATATTCGGCAATATGGATGGCCGACCAATTGACAATAAAGCTGGCAAAGATTACACCTGAAACTCCTCCTAGTAAATAGAGAACATATCTCCTGATCTCAGCCTTTCTTGCTAACAGATAATCCTCTCGTTCAGCGGGTACAATGGTTTCATCTTCTCCGGTTGCATCCATCCTGTATCTAGGATTCTTGATGACAATTACGAAATAAACCACTAGGATCAAAAGAAAAAGAACACCTTCCAGCCGCCCGATAACCCCATTCCTGATGAGGAGATACACAAAAATGTCGATGGAGATAAGAAAAACAGCCGTGAATTTGAGAATGCGGCAGTTGATAAAGATGGCGGCTGGAGCAAATAAAGCCGCCATGGCAATAGCGATGCCGTCATCACAAATAACAGATCCAACAGCATTCCCCAGAGAGATTTCCAGGTTGCCAAGGAAAGCGGCAATCACAGAAACACTGAATTCAGGGGCCGTGGTTGCAAGACTGACAAGAACAATACCAACGATTAACTTTGGAATCTTGAAGACATCTGCAATTCCCGATGCTCCGGTAACAAAATAATCCGCAGTCTTAAATAAAATCACAAATGAAAATACAAGTGCTGCAAAATATATAAAGACCATTTTTACCGGCTACTTTTTATAGACAATTTCTCCCCCCATAAGGGTCATTAAAACCTGGGTTTGAGGGATGTCAACAGGAGAAATCTTAAACAAATTATCACTGAGCACGACAATGTCAGCGTATTTCCCTTCTTCAAGCGAGCCTTTCTTGCCCTCGGCAAACTCTGCATAAGCTCCGTTTAAGGTATAAGCTCGTATGGCATCCTCTATGGAGATTTTTTGTTCAGGATACCATCCATCAGGATTTTTTCCATCAAGCGTGTTTCGTGTAATGGCTGCACAGATTCCCAATAGTGGATTCATCGGGGCCACCGTCCAGTCCGACCCAAAGGCCAAAACAGCCTCCTTGTCCAACAGGGATTGAAAAGCATACATGTATCGAGCACGGTCCTCTCCAATTTTTTCTTCGGCCCATCGTCCATCATCTATGGCATGGAAGGGCTGCATCGAAGCCAAAATACCAAGTTCTGCAAATCGTTCCATATCCTCAGGAAGGAGATGCTGTGCATGTTCAATGCGCCACCTCCTGTCGCGCACACCATTTTCCTTTATAGCTTTTTCGAAAATATCCAGGAGGAGATGGTTCGCTCTATCACCAATCGCATGGACAGCCAGTTGAAGTCTGTCTCTATCGGCCTGCAAAATCCGGTTTTCCAAATCCCCTTCTGGAAACATATCCGGAGCCAGGAGCCCCGATGTCTGCGGATTCTCGGTATACGGCTCAAAGAAAAAAGCCGTTGTAGATCCCAATGAACCATCAACAAATCCTTTTAACCCTCCCATTGTTAAATAAAACTGATCTGGAGGAATTTTTGATTTCATCGTCGAAAAATATTCATGTTGAGATATGGGTATATACCCATGGATGCGGGCGGTAAGTTTATTGTCAATCAAGAGCTGTATCAAAGCCGGAGCGCTTTCCTCAAAATTCATATCATGAATAGTGGTAACTCCCATTTGTGCCGCATGTTCCAGGGCGGCAGCAGCCGCTTTTATTTTTTCATCCAGGAAGGATTCCGGAATGTGCCGGGTAACGAGACCCATGGCCGCATCTTTCAAAATTCCAGTGGGTTCTCCGGTCAAATGGTCTTTGATGATTTCTCCACCGGAGGGAGAGACGGAATCATTAGTAATCCCTGCCATCTTCATCACGACCGAGTTGACCAGGACCATATGGCCGTCATGCCGGTTAATGCAAACAGGAGTTTCAGGTGTGACAGAATCGATCCATTCTTTGTGCGGCAGCTGAGGAGGATCAAACTTTTGATGGTCCCAGTTTCCATTGAGAATCCATTCCCCTTTCCCAAGAGAGTCTGCCATATTTTTTATCCTGGAGACAAAATTCTCCCGGCTCTTCACGTCATACAGCTGAATACCGGATAGAGAAAATCCACCATTCAAAAAATGTGTATGACTATCAATAAATCCTGGAAGTACAAAAGCACCTTGAAGGTCGATAGCTTTTGTGGAAGATCCTTTTAACTTTTGTATGGTTTTTGAAGAACCAACGGCAATAATTTTTTCTCCTGAAACAGCGATGGCTTCCACCCACGGCCGGTTTGGATTGACTGTCCAGATAGCCCCGTTAAAAAGGATAAGGTTGACTTCAATCAAATGATTACCTTTTCCAGATCTTTCAGCAAGACGAGACGGCCCAAATAATTTTCAAGGAGCTCCTTTTCAATGTCTGACTCGGAAAATTCAAGATCACCAAAAATATGACAGGGAATAAGGCACTTCACACGGCTGTTCTGGCTCAAACGGCCCAAATCATATGCATTGGTGTGTATATCATAAAGAATAGGGTGCAAATCAAAATAGCTTTTGGGAGCACTGCACTCGTGGATAAGATAATCGATGTCTCTGGCAGCCTCAAAAATTGGAGAGTGGATGGGTGTATCTCCGGAAAACAGCAGTTTTTTGTTTGATTCCTGAAATTCAAAAATAAAAGCGAGTGACGAAGAATGATGAGGCACTTCCAGACATGTACAGTGAAGAGACGGCTGCAGTTGGAAATCCCCGCCGGATTTCAAAGGAACAAAATTTATCCGGCATTTTATCTTTTCCTCCCGGAGGTGAAAAAGATCGAGCAAATTCCGGCAAAAAAGAATACTCTCCTCTGTTCCGTACAAATTGATTGTGCATTCGACAAGCATCAAACTATGTACCAATGATGGCAGGCCGTAAATATGGTCAGGATGTACATGTGTGATCACAATTGAGACTATCCTTTCAGGTTCAAGATCAATTTTTTTTATTTTCTGGATAACACTGCCGGGGCAGTCAACCAGGACAAGCTGTTTGTCGTGATGGATCAACAACGATGTATTGTCTCTCTCCCGGGTTGCAATCCAACCCCCGGTTCCTAAAAAGTAAATTTCAGTCATTGTTCTTCTTGAGCCAGAATAAAAGAATATCCGGCCAAAATCAACTACTTAGTCGACTCAACCATATCTTGACAGGGAGAGTTGACTTTGCATAATAAGAGACCATGGATAAACGAGAGTTGAAAGTATCGGCTCCCGGACGCATTTGCCTGTTTGGAGAACACCAGGATTATTTTGGTCTTCCCATAATTGCAGCGGCTATAAACCTCCGTATCACCATCTCCGGAAAGAGGAGTCGTGATCCCTTTATAGACGTCAACATGCCGGACATCGGAGAGAAAGAACATCTTCAGATTAGGAAAGAACTGGAATACAGCAAAGCGAGAGATTATCTAAAAAGCGGTATCAATATATTACACAGAGAAGGCAAGATATTGGATTCCGGCTGGGACTGCCTGCTCCGGGGGACTATTCCTATCAATTCCGGAACAGCCAGTTCTTCTGCTCTTGTCGTAGCCTGGATAAAATTTCTTCTCGAAGCTGTTCATGATCAAAGAGGCGGAGATCCGGATGCTATTGCTAATCTGGCCTTTATGGCGGAGGTGGCTGAGTTCAATGAACCCGGCGGAAAAATGGATCATTACTCCTCCGCAAAGGGAGGCGTGATCTCAATCCATTTCGAAAATCAGATCAAGGTCCGAAAACTTAAAAATACTCTTGGAACTTTTGTGCTGGCTGACTCCCTGCAGAGAAAAGACACGACTGGAACTCTTGAATATATTAAAACCCATGTTCTCAGTGGGATGGGAAAAATCCAAAAAAAGAAGCCGGAGTTTCAACTCAGCAGTTCACCTCTGAAAGAATATTTGGAAGACATCGAACGGTTGGACAAAGAAGAGAGCAACCTGATAAAAGGAACTTTGCTCACAAGAGATCTAACTGCAGAAGGAGAATCTCTTTTTGAATCCGAGACCTTCGATCATGTTAAATTTGGAAGTCTTCTTTCCCGCCAGCAAGGAGTACTAAAGAACTATCTTAAACTCTCAACCCCAAAAATTGACCAGATGCTCGAAGCCGCGCTTCAGGCTGGAGCATTGGGTGGGAAAGGCAACGGATCAGGAGGCGGCGGGTGCGTCTTCGCCTATGCCCCGGAAAGAGCAGAAGAGGTGGCTGAAGCATTGAGGAGATTGGACACTAAACCTTTTATCCTGCACATTGGAGAAGGAGTCAGGACTGAATCTTAAAGGACAAATCGGGAGGAATCATGATTAATGCCATTCAGGTGAGAAAAGGCATGATTTTGAAAGTTGAAGGGGAACTCTACAAGGTTTTGGAAACAACACACGTCACTCCGGGAAAAGGACAGGCCATCATTCAGGCTAAATTGAGGAAGCTCAAAGACAAAACGCTGCACGAATATAGATTTCGTTCGAAAGATCGGGTTGAACAGGCCTATCTCGAGGCAGTAGAAATGGAATATCTTTATCAGGAAGGGGATGAATACATTTTCATGAATCTGGCCAATTATGAGCAAATTCAATTGTCTTTAGACACACTGGGAACGGCTGTGAATTATTTAACACCCAATATAGTATTCTCCATTGAAATGTTTGAAGGTTTTCCCGTAGGAGTTAATCCTCCTTTGACTATCGAACTCAAGGTAGTAAAAACCGCACCTTATCTCAAGGGTGCCACTCAAACAGCAAGCAACAAGCCGGCTACCCTGGAAACAGGCATCACTATAAATGTCCCTCAGTTCATTAAAGAGGGAAATGTTCTCCGCATTGATACACGTGAAAACAAGTACCTCGAACGAGTCAAATAAGAAGGGGTCTTTTTATTTGATGATCTGGCGGGCAACGCCAACATTGTCCCGGCTATCTCTCACTTTTATCGTGAGAAGGTTATCGGCATTTTGAGGCAATTGCACGGTCACTTCAAATTCTTCCATTTTAGAATCACAAATTCCATCCTTAGGAAATATCGTTCTCCACTCATCGGGCCGGATAAGAAACTGGACGTCCTTGATAAAAGAAAAGGTATCTTCGACTAAAAAACTTATAGTCACTCTGTCTTTGTCCCTGTTCAGTTGGAAGTTTTTGATCACAGGAAGTGAATTATCGATTGTAATCTGGCGGCTGATATTTTCTGATTTCAAAGCCATCCCAAGAGGATTTGATGGGGAATCTCCCGCCTCAATCTTGATAAAATAATTCCCATCCGGAAAGGAAAGTGTATCAAAAACAAATATTTTTTCCTCCCATCCGTCTTTAAGAATACGCCACCGGGTGTCATCCTCATTACGGATAAAGATAGAAAAAAGAAGCGAATCTCCGTTTTTATCCTCAGCATTCCAAACAACAGTCTGGAATCCTTTTCTTTGGACTTTTTTCGCGACCATATACATTTTTGTTTTATCGTTGTTCTTTGCCTTTTCGGATGATGATATGTCCTGCCCCCAGATAATTTCATCCTGGCTGAAAGGTTTGAGAAACACTTCGTTTGAAGGAAGAAGCTCGATCTTGGAAATAAGAGGAGCCACATTCGTCTGAAGATAAAAAAATGTAGCATTGTGGAACCGGGGGGCGGCCCGTCCTGAAAGGGCTTTAAAAAGAATTTTAAACTGAAGAAAACGCGCTTTTGGGCTGAGCATCTGTTCTCCATGGATGTTGCTGTATGGCGGAGACCATGCACTCCATGTCTGGTTAGGTTCAAAAGAATTGCCGCTCCTTGTCTGAATCTGGAGAGAAGCACCGTCGGGAACTTCTGCCTTCCAATCAATTTTTCCCCAGGATGATATATTTTTTGTATCAAACACCCGGCTTGTGTAAACACCCTCAAACCTCTGTTCCGGATGAAGCACCAAAAAACTTGAGGGATTGTTCGACAATGTGTAAATTTTACTATCATAGGGTTCAAGGAGATAAATCTGCTCAGAATCTCTTTGACAGAGAAGAGACACTTTTTCATTCAAATCGATCGCATAGATTCTCCCATTTTTGCCCGTCCCAAAAAGGAGTTGTTGTTTCTGATTATTCCAGAGCAGTGTGTAAATTAATTCATCATGGGACTGCCATAGAGTTGTGGCGATGCCGTCAGGACTGATTTTATAGAGAGAACTGGGTTGATTGTCCCCAAGGATGACCGCTGGTATTGAGCCGGCTGCATCCCCGGACACGGTAATGGTGATATCCGTTGCGGCATTCAAAGGAGAAACCATGTTTTTTTCAGGCTGCGGTTGAGTAATTTTTCCACCACAGGCGGCATAGATATTTCCGTCTCTTCCCAGAACAATGCTCTTTATTTCTTCAAATGGAGACTCGTAAAGAACAGCCGCTTTTTTTCCGCCTTCAAGACGATAGAGTAATCCCCCTCCCCCACTTCCGGCGATAAGATTTTCACCTTCATCCCACATCATACAGAGGATATGATTTTCTTTCACATCAAAAATGAGAGCTCCTTCGCCTTCCTGGGTAATTTCGTAGATTCCCCCTCCCTCACCAACGGCAGCCAGTAGATTTCCATTTTTTGTGAAATCCAGATCCCAGATGTATTTTTCTTGAGGATTAAAGAAGACCTCTCCCTTTCCCTCTTCCGTGATTTTCCAGATATTTCCGTTTGGAGAAGTCCCAGCAAACAGATTTCCTCTTCTATCCATGGCCAGACATGTGATGTCCATTTCGGGCACTTGAAAGTACAGTTCAAATTTTTTATCCGTAGTCACTTTATAGATCTTTCCATTATG
>JAZFSR010000101.1:0-4026 GCA_036446295.1 Candidatus Aminicenantaceae bacterium | reverse complement strand
AAAGAACTCTTTTTATATTTTATCACAAAATTAAGTCAGTTCCATGTGTGTGTGTGATTAGTTTTGATTGGCGCCTTTATTAATCCAGTTCTTAATGTTTTGGATTTGGACTGTTGTCAAGGGGGTTCTGTTTAGAGGCATGCGGCTCCCCACGGTCTGACGGCCCTCTAATTTCATGACAATATAGCTGTTCTGGGCATCGTTGGGTAAAACCCGTTTGAAATTGGGTTCGCTTGTCGAATCCACATTGACAAGATTGTTATACGCCTGCCCTTGAGATAAGACTAATCCCGCTGAGGCTGTCGCATTGTGACATCCGCCTCCCACGCAATTAGCGTTAAAGATTGTCTGAATAACTGTGGCAAACGAAGGATCATCTATGACCGTTTCACCTGGATCACCATCTCCATTCGGTTGAGATGGGGATTTACATGTGTAAAGAAACGCACTGAAAAAAACCAATAAAAAAAAACTGACAATAGTGATATTTTTTTTCCACATTCAAACCTCCATAACTTTGAAATGGTGAATGTTTTTAATCCCTACTAATACCATGGACATTATCCTGAATGGATGAAAAAGTCAATTATAGTAATAATAGAGTTAAAAAAAATACATTTAGAGATAGATCAGGAGGAAAACAATCGGAATAACAATCCCCAAAAGAGTCAGCCATATTCCTCTTCCGGAAAATCCTTTTTTTCCCTTGAGAACAAACAGGCCCGTAACAGCCAGGAGACCAAGAATGAGGGCGTAGAGATCAGAAACATAAGTCCAGACACTTCTGGGACCATTGATATGAAGATAGTTGAGTTCCTTGAGGATACGTCTCTCTTTAATATGCTCCAATTCTGCTTGGCCGCTGTTGAGATCAACGGTAGGGCTATTCGTTCTGAATAACGACTCCCCGAGGCTTGATTTGATAGACGGTGATTCCTTCGGTGACTGAGTCGGGATCAAAGTGCTCCCCTTTCTCTTCACACTCAGCCTTTTTCATCATGGTTGCCTGCTCTTGGCTCAGGTCCAGCGCAACAAGCTCACCTTCTATTACGGCATGCTGTCCTTTAGCAGTAAGAGGAAAAACCATATCTCCATCATCCACCTTGACTTTGATCTTTATGAAAGGTTCATCACCAGCGATCTCCATCCAGCATCCCATTCCGGCACAAACGCCGACGATCGTACCCTCTATTCTGATCAATGTACCCAAATAATCTCCAGGATTCTCAAGAATTATTGATATGTCGATTGATTCCTCGAGCTCGATAGGATCTCCAAATTTGATCTCCTCTGCTGCCATACTGAACACAACACACAAGGCCAGAAGGATATAAACTGTAGTATAAATTTTTTTCATATTTTTACTCCTTATTGCTTCATTAACTTTATAGCATAAACGTGCTGCACATTCAATCTGAACGAACACAGTTCTCTCACCCCCAGAAACTCCCCGAAGAGAGTCAATCCAAAGGTCCGGGAATGTAATATTATTTGAGTTTTTTGTAGAGTGTGTCAGAGAAATATCCAGCGTTCTTGCTGTCTTCCTCCTGTTTGAACTAGAACATATAGCGCATTCCGAACAGCCATGTGGCATTTCGCTCGATTTGGACTCCATTCCTGTTTTGAACCACTGGGATCTGAACCAGAATTTCCAGTATGAGAGATGACAGTGTGAACTTCATTCCCGGAGAGAAAAAAAGCAGAGATCCCCCAGAATTTTCGATGTCTCTAAGGTTTAATCGATCTGGCGAGAGATCTCTATATGAAACTTCGATCACGGGTGCAAGGGATGTCATCGATCTCTCCCCAAGACCAAATTGATAGGAAACCGCCCAGTCGAAGGCAAGCTCATTGCCGGGATTCATATTGTTTTGTCCCTTATCAGCAAAACCATTCAAAGTATAAGTCATGCTGACATCGGATCCCAGAGATCCTCTTCGCCAGGAAAAGTACAGACCCGGCTGCAGGTCCCAGGTCTCGGAGGAAAATCCATCCGACCCTGTGGGAACTTCAATCCCAAGGGTAGCCGCTAATCCAAGGGTATAATTTTCATGGTTTCGACGAAAGACCTTGAATTTACCCATAATAAAGAGATCACCAAACCCGCTTTCGGCACTACTGGCACCCACTATGGATATATTTCGCCTTATAACCGGCTGTCTGACGAGCAGACTCAGGTTGGATTTTAGTCCGTAGGCAAGGATCACGGGTATTGTATACATTCCTATCTTTTGGTGATCCATCGCCATGCTGCTAAGGCTCAAATACCGAAACTGTGTGCGAAAGATCCAACGATCTTCAGCCGGAGTAAGACCGGCATCAACACTAATCCCATTCGAATAGGAAATCGAAACAAAAACAAATAAAATGAAAAGGAAAGACAAATATTGTTTTTTCCTCTTTTTCTTCGGTTTCAATTTTTGCGCTTCCCAGGGGTGAAGTTAGCCCTGCGTATGGCCTCGAAGATGGATTCATCACTGACTTCTCCCTCTTTCTGAATCCTGACTACAATCTGCTTTTTCTTCCAGTTGGCCTTGGAATCAAAGACACCAGGGATCTTGTTTATAAGCTTCTCGACTCCCCCGTGACAACCAGGACAGTCCATTCCAAGAACCTGATAAACCCTGGTTTCAAGTCCCTTGGGGCTAGCAAAAGCTGGTTTTGTTTTCTGCGAAAGACAGCTGCCGAGAAATGCGATGCAAATGACAATTGTTATAAATAATCCAAAATTACTCTTTATATTCAACTTCATTTTTTCCATAATTTTCATCCTTTTTGACATGTTAATTTTTAATTTTACTCAAAGAATTTTCTTTAGTCAAGAACCCGAAATTATGGCGAATAGAAAAAGATGGAAAAAAATGGGACCTGGCCATATTAAATGGCACTAATTAAGATTATGGATTATTAGGTCGAAGACGTCATCGGCGCGGCATGCCGGAGTGATGGGGTAGGCATCGATCATATTGCGGTAGGACCGGTTGAGAGATTCGTCATACCCGGTTTGCAGGAAGATCAGGATTTTCTGTCCCTCAACAAGATACACATACCGGGTTTGTTCGTAGGAATCCCAGCAAATCCCGACCTTATCCAGATCGGACAATCTGTAAAATTCATTTTTCTTTATGATTTCTGGTTTCAGCTCATCCGTCTGGACCTGAACGATGACTTTCATTTCCTCTCCCCAGGACATAGAGGTTTTGTCAAAGGATTTGAAATCATCGAAATAGTGGATGAGGCCAAATTGTTCATCGTTATGGTTTCCCGAATAGACTCCTATTATAACTTCATCCGCTCTTTCAAAACTGATCCGCATCTCCGCATTCATCGCCTCATGAAAGGGCTTCATGTCAAACTCCGGATGCGCTGCAGGTTTTGTTTCCGGTTTGGGTTCGGGTTCAGGCATAATATCAGGCGCTGAAGTACAGCTGACCAAAATAATGGCCGTAAGAAAAGTCACACATCCAATAACAATAATTTTTTTTCGCATTTATTCTCACCACGCTCAAAATTCATTGAAACTTGAAACACACATTTTACAGTTTCAGCCTTAAAAGTAAAATACTCATTATTTAAAACGTTCTTAAGATAAAAACTGCTTATCAAGATAAAGAACGAAGCCAGACATTGATATTGACTCGTTCTTTTGTTATAAATCCATGAAAGGAGAACCAAATACGCACATGGGACATCATCATCACGCAGACCGGGAAGACCTTGTTGGAGAGCATCCCTTCGGAGATGCCGGCCAGATCATTCTGCTGATTGTCTTTCTTGCTCTATGGGCACTCGATTCTTTTGTCTTCCGGTTCTCTACGTTTTTGGCGGTTTCCGTACCTCTTCTTATTCGGCTGGCCTTAACCGGATTAACTCTCGCTGTTGGTTTTTATTTGGGAAAAAAATCAATGCGGATCGTTTTTACTGAGAAAAGGGACTCCCCACAGGTCATCAAAAAAGAACTCTATTCTCATATTCGGCACCCCATGTATCTGGCTATGATATTATTTTATGTGGCACTAATCTTTG
>JAZFSR010000100.1:0-6813 GCA_036446295.1 Candidatus Aminicenantaceae bacterium | reverse complement strand
GATTGTGCAGGATGCCGAAACCGCTTTTAAAGCATCCCGGGCCGTTCTTGAAGCTGCTGAACTGAATCTCGAGCACGGCCTGATGTATGCTCCTTTCAGTGGCCATGTGGCTTTCCGCTTCGGAGAGGAAAGGGAGATGGCGGCTCCTGGACAAGTCGTTTTTACATTGATGAATTTCTCTCGTGTTATTGTGGAGCTGGGCGTTCCTGAAAGAAGTGTCGACCGGCTGAAAGAGGGGCAGACGGCTAATATTGTGGTCCAATCTCTCGAGGAGGAACACTTTGCGGGACTTGTTTCACACGTCGCAGTGTCAGCGTTTCCAGACAGCCGGCTCTTTAAAGTGGAGATTGAAATCAGTAATCCGAATCTGAAATTAAAACCGGGGATGACCGCTTCTGTGGGCGTTATCACCGACACCATTCCGGATGCCTTTGTGTTTCCCATAGATGTCTCCGTGCTGAGAAAAGGGGAACGTGTTATTTTTCTTCTCGATGGAGAAAAGGCAGCAATGTTTGTTTTAAAAGACTATCTGATTTCGGGAGAAAATCTCATCATCCGTGATTCTCTTCCTGCCGCCGGACAGATCATCATCGATGGACAGGATGTGCTCTTCGACAGGATGCTGGTTACTGTGATCGAAGACAAATAGCTCATGAAAATATCACGTAAAGCCGTTGATAAACCCGTCATCGTCACCCTATTTACGTTCGTTCTGATACTTCTGGGAGTCGTGGGGATGCAGAATATTCCTCTGGAAGAGTATCCGGATATCAATGTTCCTTATATTGTTGTGGCTATTCCCTATCCGGGTACAGCCGCTGAAGACATCGAACAGACCGTGACGATTAAGGTGGATGAACGCCTCAATGGAACTAAACATCTAAAGCGGCTCAGTTCTTATGCGAGTGAAGGCGTTTCGGTGCATGTGCTGGAACTCTATGAAAAAGCGGATAAGAAGGAATCTCTCGCTGATGTGAAGGACAAAATCGACCAGGTCAAAAGAGAGCTTCCTGATGACATTGAAGAACCGACCGTCCAGGATATCGCTTTCGATAATGTGCCCATCATCGTGGTCAATGTCACGGGAGATGCGGAACCGATGGTTCTGATGGAGATAGCCAAGGACATAAAAACGGATATTGAAGCGGTTCCCGGAGTGGAAGAGGTGGCCTATTATGGAGGTCTTGAGCGAGAAGTTCAGGTCCAAATCGATCCTAGGAAGATGGAGCAGTACAGACTGTCCTATTCCATAATCATTGCGGCACTGCAGCGTCAGAACGCCAATCTTCCCGGGGGTTATCTACGGTTGAACAGTTTTGAATTTCTTGTCCGGACAGAAGGAAAATTCCGGAATGTCAAAGATGTCGGCTCTACGGTTGTGGCCGTCAAAAACGGTCATCCGGTATTTCTTGAGGAGATTGCCGATATTCGGGATACACACAAGAAAATTTCCTCGTTTTCTAGGTATGATGGAATGCCGTCGGTCTCACTCGTTGTGTATAAACAGCCGGATATCAACACCATCAGTACGTCAGAAATGATCAAAGGCATTGCAGCCAAATATGATGCACAGATGCCGGAAATAATAAGTGTAACCACTTCGATGGATAAAGCTGAAGATATATCCCGCATGGTGCGGGAGCTCAGTTCCAATGCCCTTTATGGAGCCCTCTTTGTCCTGATCGTTTTGATGGTATTTATGGGGCCGAGGAATGCCGTCATCGTTGCGGTTGCCATTCCTTTTTCTCTTTTTGTCGGATTTTTACTCATGTGGATAGCCGGATTTTCTCTGAACATGATCACTATGTTTTCACTGATTCTAGTCATCGGTCTGGTGGTGGACGGAGCGATGATCGTAGGCGAAAATATCTATTTTTATTTCGAGCAGGGCCTAGATCCTATCACCGCCTCCAAAGATGGAATCTATGAGGTGGGTACGGCCGTCATCTCTGCCGATCTGACCACCATCAGCGCGTTTTTCCCGATGATATTTATTGTGGGGATTATGGGGGAAATGATGTCCTTCCTCCCTTGGGTAGTCATCTTTGCACTTGTCGGATCTATTTTTATCGACCATTTTACACTCCCTGTGATCGCGTCCAAGTTCATGCGGGTCAGTAAAAAAGACCATGAAATGAAAAGGTTTTTCAGGATTGTCTTTATTGGAAACAGGTTTTTTCGAGGATTAAACAAGCTCTATCAGCCCATACTTCGCTGGGCCCTCTTTCACAGAAAGACGGTGGTGGTTATCGGATTGTTCGCATTTTTCCTGGCCATATCCATTCTGATGTCCGGAGCCATAAAAATCGATTTTTTCCCGAAACACAATATCGGCCGGTTTAATGTCAACTTCGAGCTGCCCACAGGGACCGTTGTGGAAAAAACTAATGAGGCGGCCAAAGAAATCGAGGCCATCATCGCCCGCATCCCTGAAGTCAAAGAGTACATTTCGACGATTGGAGATACGGGAATGATCGTGTCCGATCTGACGGAGTCTGCAGGAGGCTCCGGATCCGGCTCGGAATTCGGAAAGATCCTCATCAATATTGGCGCCGATAATGAGAGAAAGCGAACACAGCCGGAAGTCATTGCGGATTTAGATGAACAAATATCTCGCCTTCCTGGTATCAAGTACAGCTTTTTTGAAGCGGAGATGGGTCCTCCTGTTGGTGATCCTGTGGCCATCAGAATTCTCGGTGACGAACTCGATGAACTCAAACAAATCAGCCAGGTCGTCCAAGCGCATCTCGAGAGGATTCCGGGGGTGCGGAATATCCATAACAGTTTCCGGGAGAACAAACCTCAGGTGTCCATCAAAGTAGATAGAACCATGGCGGCGAAATACGGGATCACCTCTCAGGAAATCACCGTCCAGGTCATGGCCGCATTTCTCGGAGTTAAGGCAACAGAGGTAATGCTTAGCGATGAGCTGGTCGATATACGGGTGATCAACAAGAATGAATTCCGGCAGAATTTTGAGGATGTTCTCGATACTCCAATTTTTAGTGCTTTGGGGAATAAGGTTCCACTGGGACAGCTGGCTAAAATTGAGATTACCAGTGGGGTGTCCTCCATCCAGCGGTACAATTCGCGGCGCTCGGTGACAGTCACAGCGGGAGTGGAGAAAGGCGTGACGCCCCAAGAAATATTTACTGCCCATCAAAAGCTGATGGCTGAAACTCCTCCTCCCCAGGGGTATATTCTGGAATACGGGGGAGAGGAAGAGGAGAGGGAGCGGTCTTTCCGCTCTATCACGCGTGTCATGTTCTTGGGGTTAGTGCTCATATTTTTTGTACTCACCGCCCAATTTAATTCTTTTAAACAGCCCATGATTGTGCTTTTTTCAATCCCTCTGTCCATTATAGGAGTTGTGGCCGGCCTACTGATCACACGACTGACATTCAGTTTTATGACTTTTATCGGAGTCGTCGCCCTTATCGGAATTGTGGTCAACGATGCCATCGTGCTCGTGGATTTTATCAATCAAAGAAGAAGAAAGGGAGTTGATCTCTTGACCGCTATCTTTGAGGTTGGGCCCCGCCGGCTGAGACCGGTTGTTCTGACAACCGTCACAACCATCGGAGGGATTCTTCCCATTACTCTCAATATGGGAGGAGGGGGGACCATTTGGGCTCCCTTGGGAACGGCGATTATTTCCGGATTGTTATTTGCAACTATTTTGACTCTTATTGTTGTGCCATCCATGTATTCTCTCGTAGAACGAAAAGCCTATAAAGAAGCTCTCTTCCTTTATGAAAAGAAACGAGTGGAGAAGAAATAATCTTTTGGGCGTATATTGTTTCTTTCGTAAACTTATTTTTCTATGGATTTGAATGTTGAGGGATTTCGCCGGGCTTTCCATTTGTTGGAAGAACCGGATTGTCCCTCTATTTTAACAGTTCCTTCCACAGTATGACCTTTGACCGTCCCCTCAAAATGCAGGCGTTCAGTCTGTCCACCCACTTTCCGCTCAAGGGTGAATTTCAGAGTATCTCCAATAATATGCCCATCCGGGATGGTTAAGAGAATCGATTTGCTGCCCTCAACGGCTGTCCCTTCAATCTTTTGAAAGTTTTGATCGAGTTTGAGGGAATAATCCTTTTTTTTGGAACCTGCGTCCATTGTCCAATTCCAGGTTCCTGTCACATTGGCCGGGATGATCCAGAAATAGACACTGTGTCTGTCCCAATAGCTTTCTGAGTAAAAATTTTCATTGGCCGGGGTTTCCAATTCCATTTCAATGCTTTCATGCGGCTTCCAATCCCCCATCGAAAAATCATGTGAGACGACTCTTGTCCCGGGTTCAAGGTCCCGAAAGAGAATGGGACGCAGTCTGAGGTTGACACTGGACAGAAGATACAGTGTCACTACCGAGGCCTTGCTGATGTCAGTTTCGAAGAGGTCGTGGAGAAGGAACTCGACCTTGTCTTCAACGCCTGCATCGATGGCATTTTGCCGGCTTTCTTGGATGCGTTGGGGATCGATGTCTATTCCCACACCCCGGCATCCCTTCGTAAGAGCGGCGGTGATAACGATCCGTCCATCACCGCAGCCGAGGTCATAGAGAACATCATCTTTCTGTACATTCGCCATTTTGAGCATTTCCTCAACGACCTTTTCCGGAGTTGGCACGTAGGGGACTTCGGGCTGTTTTAGAGGCCGCTGCTGAACGGCTGATATATTCAGCAATAAGAGTAGAGACAGGGAGATTAAACCCATCAAGATTTTTTTCATTGTTGTTCTGTTCTTTTTCATTGGACAGACTCCTCTAATGAAAATGACTTATGAAAAGGATTGTATCAGGATTTTTGGATAAACGTAAAGACCTACGTCCATTTTATTTCTTTAATTATTGATTTGTTTTAAATTCGAAATCTGCTCCAAAAACCGGAGTATATCAATTGTAACCGAGATTAAAAACCTTGTTTAATTTCTTGAATTTCGTTTAAATAGTCATTGAGTGGAGAAACAAAGATGAAAGTCACTGTCTGTGAGATGAACGATTCAAAGGAAGGATTTTCCAGGGATTGGGATCGGCTTGTTAAACATGTCCAAAAAGAAAAAAGTGACTTTGTGCTGCTCCCGGAGATGCCGTTTTATCCATGGCTGTTTTGGCAAAATCGATTTGATGCCGGACTGTGGACGGAAAGCTTAGAGGCTCACAAACGGTGGTTGAAGCGGTGTGAAGAACTGGCTCCTGCCTGTGTTTTGGGATCCAATCCAAGAGAAACCGGCTCAGTTCGTCTCAATCAAGGATTTGTCTGGGATGAGGAAAATGGATATGAAAAGGCCCATGATAAATTCTATCTTCCCGATGAAGAAGGGTACTGGGAAGCCACGTGGTATTCCCGTGGGGATGGTGAATTTAAAACTGTTCAGGGAAGTCAAGCTTTGGTAGGCTTTCTCATCTGTTCTGGAATTTGGTTTTTTGAGCGGTCCCGCCAATATGGGAAGCAGGGGGCTCATATTGTTGTCTGTCCACGTGCAACGCCGAAAAGTACTTTGGACAAATGGCTTGTAGCCGGCCAAGCGGCAGCCGTTGTTTCCGGGGCGTTTTCTCTTTCGTCCAATCGTGTGGCTCCGGATGGGAATCCGGCTGAACTTGGAGGAAAAGGTTGGATTATCGATCCTGATGGCCGCGTATTAGGGGTCACTTCTGGGGACCGGCCTTTTCTCACGTGCGATATTAACTTAACAGCCGCCAACAAGGCTAAGAACACTTATCCTAGGTATATTCCTGATTGATAATTTAAAATACAATGCAGAAAGATAGTAAAAAAGCAGTTATTGCCGCCTTGGTCGCCAACTTCATTATTTCAATTTTTAAATTCGCAGCCGCTTTCATCAGTGGATCTTCTTCGATGCTGGCCGAGGCCTATCACTCGGTTTCCGATACCTTTAATCAAGTTCTTCTACTCATTGGATTAAAACAAAGCCGAAGAAAATCCGATGCCGGCCATCCATTTGGGCATGGAAAAGAGCAGTTTTTCTGGTCCTTTATGGTGGCGATCATCCTCTTCGCGGTTGCGGGGGGACTCTCCATCAGAGAAGGCTACCATAAACTGCTTCATCCCGAGCCGATAACAAATGTCTGGCTGGCCTACCTGGCCATTGCTGTAGCGGTTTTTTTTGAGAGTTTTGCACTCCGGATGGCCCTTCAAAATATAAAGGCAGAAATGAAAAAGGAAAAGATAGAAAACTTTTTCCATGCAATCCGTGACAGCAAGGATCCGACGACTCTGACTGTACTTTTTGAGGATTCTCTCGCACTTGCCGGATTGTTTATTGCCGCTGTTGCCATTACGCTCGTTCAGATAACCGGAGCGTTAATTATCGATGCCATCGCCTCGATTGTAATCGGAGCTCTTCTCAT
The DNA here is from genome assembly GCA_036446295.1 of Candidatus Aminicenantaceae bacterium. GTDB lineage: Bacteria > Acidobacteriota > Aminicenantia > Aminicenantales > Aminicenantaceae > JAUWVG01. The sequence goes on along the minus strand of JAZFSR010000100.1, from coordinate 440 downwards.
GGTGTTTGCCTTTTTTCTGGCAGTCGAAACAAAAAAACTCCTTATTGGCGAAGGCGTTTCTGCCCTTAAACGAACTCAGATTCTTGCAGCCGTGAATTCTTTTGATGAGGTTGAACGGATTATAAGATTAAAAAGTATGCATCTCAGCTCCGATGATGTCCTGATTGTTATAGAAGTCGAATACAGGGATGGGCTTGTCGTTGAAGAGCTGGAAATAATCAACAATGAGATTGAAAAGAAGATCAGGGAGGCAGTGACAATAAGAGAGTAAAGAAAGAGAGTTTTATCCTGCCTGAATGGTATACCAGAAAAGGAGCGATGACTACCGACGAGATACGGGAAAGGTTTTTAAAATTCTTTGAAGAACGCGGGCATGTGATTTATCCCAGCGATTCCCTTGTTCCCCATAACGATGCTACTCTTCTTTTTACGGGCGCAGG
>JAZFSR010000099.1:0-2316 GCA_036446295.1 Candidatus Aminicenantaceae bacterium | reverse complement strand
CGGCACCTGTAGGGCCGGTGATAACCATATTGAGTTTTTCGTTTATCCATTTTCCCACTGCCAGATAGAGGACTTGTTTTCTATCCAGTCCTCGTTTTGCGGATATATCGAGATCTTCCATGGCCGCCTGCTCTCTAAACCGTGCCATTCGCATCCGGCGATGCAGCTTTCGGCTCTGCCGCAGGTCCCATTCTCTATCCAGCAGAAGACCGAAACGCTCATCAAAACTCAGTGTCTTGTACTGCGAGCCTTCCATCTGTTCCCGCAGACCCTCCAGCATACCGCTAAGTTTAAGAGCGAATAATTTATCCATTATCGGTTGATGTAGCATGATTATCTCCTTTTTTTAGTAATTTGACTCTAAAGGCAAAACGTTTAATAAAACGAGGCCCTCAGAGGCCGTATAAAGCTTTATCTTAAATCGATTCATATCTTATCCTTCAGGAATAGTAATCCGTTCCCCGGATGTTGCCGTGTGTTTTACTGACCACACCGGTCGATTCCTCTATAGAGATTTTATCGAGTCCGGCTTCCAGGATGTTTCTTACTCCTTTAAAGGAATAAAGACCGAAAAAAAGAGCTCGCTTTGAGGCGGCTTCCAACCGCTCTTTCCCATACTGTTTCTCCAGACGCATAAGCCCCAGACAAGAACGATATCCTTGTTCGACATGAGGACGATGAGTGAAAATACCATTGACAAGTTCTTCGGTGATTGATCCGATTTTCTTTGCCCATTTGATGAACCGCTCAGGATTACAGTCGGCATATTGACGATGCGATTCCGGCATATGCTCAGGGTGAGTGGAGTGTCGCCCCGGTGTGTCATCTCTTTTATGGGAAGAGACTCGGCGTGTGTTATAAAAGACTTCAACGATCTGGTCTGTGGCTCTGATATAGACACTCTTTCCGATCAATGTGTAGGGCACAGAGTAGTAATGCCGATTAAATTCCACATGATAATCAATATGCACTTTGGCTCTTTTCCATTCCGCCACTTCAAAGGCAGTTTGTGGAAGGGGCCGGAGCACGGGTTTATCCAACTCGTCGAACATCTCTCTGCGGCTTTTATCCAGATGCTGCATCGGGCGGGTGTTGAGATCTTCGAGCCTTTCCCAAAGGGCTTCGTTTATCTCAGAGATACTAAAAAACTGCCTCTTCCTCAGAGGGGCTATAAGCCAGTATTCAACAGTCTGGACACCTTTTTCCACCTTGGCTTTATCTTTAGGATGGTTGACCCTTGTCGGAAGGACAGCTGTTTGGTAATGCCGCGCAAACTCATGATAAGTGGGATTAAGATCGGGCTCATAGTAACATGGGGAGGTCACACTGGTCTTGGTGTTATCCGGCACTAAAAGCTCTGGGACTCCGCCAAAATACTCAAACGCCTTTATATGTCCTCCAATCCAGGAAGGAAGAGCTTGTGAAGGAAAGGCTTGGGCATATGTGTAATTGGAAGCTCCCCAAGTGGCTACAAAAATATACGCCTTCTTTTCTTCTCCGCTTTTTGGATCTTTGTAGAGCATGGTCAGTCCGGCATAGTCAACAAACAACTTTTCTCCTGCCTTGTGAGAGATCCTCATGGAGGGGTTTAGATTTTTTTCCCATCGTCTGTAAAGCTCGCAAAACTGGGAGTAGCCATAATAACCAGAGTCCTCTTCCTTATACTCTGTCCAAAGCAGTCTGCGGGTTACCCCTTTTCTCCTCAGCTCCTTATGGATCAATGCCCAGTTGGGGCAGCTCCTCTTCCCATAAATCTTTATTACAGAAGGGAAAAGCTGCTGTTCTAGAGTCTGATCATTAAGCTCTTCAGAAAGAGGCCAACTTAGACCCGCTTCTGAGGCTCGACATAAATACTCCCGCACACTTTCCCTGCCAATCGAACATGCCCGAGCAATGGCTCGGACGGAAAGTCCCGAATGATTTAACCTGAGTACTTCTCGTACTTTTCGCATGGATAACCTCTTTTTGGCCATCTTGCCTCCTTTCTTTTTTTAGAAAAGACATGATGGCTTAATCCTTTTAAGTTATCCAGCGTCGCTGCGGTTTTCCCAGATTCCGGTACCCGACAAAAAGTGGCCGGAATAAACCGGAATCGGTGACCGGAATGCTCCGGATTTAGTGACCGGAATGGACCGGAATCTGCACTATATGAAAATATTGAAAACTGGGGGAGAATTCATATGCGGCTGATAATTAAAAAAAAACGATCTAGAATATTTATTGAACCTCCACAACTGACTAATATCAAGCACAATTTTTCTCCAACGACAGGAAACATATCGTTGCACATTTGGCTTGTATGTTGCTTTTGTAAAC
>JAZFSR010000098.1:0-4653 GCA_036446295.1 Candidatus Aminicenantaceae bacterium | reverse complement strand
GACTCGGGTATAGACAATACTCCCACCTATTTTCTCAAGACTTTCCTCTAGCTCAGCCTCTTTAAGGCTCCAATCCAGCAGCCCTCTTAAGAGACGGTTTTCAAGCTGCAGGAAAAACATTTCTTCTTTAATGTCTAAATTCTCCTTGTGAACATCTCTGAGGCTAAAATAACCCTTCCAGAGATTTCCAATTCCTCGGATGACGGTCGAAACTCCATTATTTATAGGTGAAAATATTGAAAATACTGTCTTTTCAAAAAAACTAGACTCTGAACCCAATGGTGTTTGGAGAGAGATTAAGATCAATTGAAAAAAAATTAGACTAATGAGAACAAAAAGATTTTTTTTCTTTTTCAGAAAAGAAGGCATAAAAAATACACAATGACTGTGATTAAAGTAAAGATATCTTTTTTAACAATTCCAAATCATCAAGCATCTTTCCTGCCCCAAGAACGACCGAGGTCAGGGGATCTTCCGTGATGAAAACAGGCAGGTGTGGTTCCTCCCGGATGCGTTTATCCATATTTTTAAGGAGAGCTCCTCCTCCAGTCATGACAATTCCACGATCAATAATGTCTGCAGATAGTTCGGGAGGTGTCTTTTCCAGTGCAATTCTCACTGCATTTACGATTGAAGCCACCACATCCTCAAGAGCTTCTCTAATTTCCTGATCATCAATGACAATGGTTTTGGGGATACCTTCCCTTAAGTCACGTCCTTTTATCTCCATAGTCATGGGTTCATCGAGAGGATAGGCCGAGCCAATCTGCATTTTCACTTGCTCCGCACTCTTCTCTCCAATAAGAAGATTATATTTCTTTTTGATGTACTGTATGATCGACTCATCCATTTCATTTCCGGCAATCCGAATGGAATGGTTGAATACGATCCCACTCAGGGATATGACGGCAATATCGGTTGTCCCTCCTCCGATATCCACGATCATATTTCCGGTGGGTTCTGATATGGGCAGCTCGGCTCCAACAGAAGCAGACATGGGTTGCTCGACAAGATAGACTTCGGACGCCTTGGCTCGCAGGGCAACGTCTTTCACAGCCCTCCGCTCGACCTGTGTGACTCCTGTCGGAATTCCGATAACAATACGTGGCCGGATTAGAAAGGCTCGATTGCTGGTCGCCTTTCTGATGAAATAATCAAGCATTTTCTCTGCGACTTCAAAATCAGCGATAACGCCATCTCTCATGGGTTTTATCGCCACAATATTCGTTGGAGTCTTTCCCAACATCTCTTTGGCACGTGTCCCCACGGCTTCGACCTTGCCTGTTTGACTGTTTATGACTACGATAGAGGGTTCTTGAACAATAATGCCTCTCCCTTTCAGAAATACAAGTGTGTTGGCTGTTCCCAGGTCAATCGCCAGATCGCAGTAAAATCTTTTTTTAAGCCATGTAATCAAACTCATCTCTATCTTTCTCTTTCTACAGGTTTTATAGCATAATTATCTCAAGCAAGCAAATGAATGTATTCACAAGGAAAACTCATAATATGCATAGGGAAACTCAAATCCTGTTGAAACCAGTCTTTTGTGATGTCCGGAACGTCTGTTTGATCGGAACATACAGGGAATCTCTTTTTACTTGATTTTTATTTATGCAATAGATATAGTCAGAAAAAATCATGAAACAATGTGGGAGGTTCGTATGAGTGATAACGCCTTCAAACCCTATGTCCCTGCCGGACAATCTATGAAAGAAATTACTTTTAAATCTGTCCTGCTTGGAATTGTTATGGCTGTTATTCTTGGAGCGGCCAATGCTTATTTGGGATTGCTCGTTGGAATGACCGTAGCCGCCACATTTCCTGCCGCCGTCATGGCCATGGCTGTCCTTCGTCCATTCAAAGGGACCATTCTGGAAGAAAATTTTGCCCGGACTACCGGCGCTGTTGGAGAAGCTCTGGCTGCCGGTGCGATTTTCACCATCCCTGCTTTTCTAATTGCCGGTGTATGGACCGAATTCGATCTCTTTAAGTCAACTATGCTCATGCTTATCGGCGGCACACTGGGTGTTTTTCTTGTCGTTCTGATAAGGCGCACTCTTGTCGAAGACGCTGACCTTCCCTTTCCTGAAAGCGTTGCCTGTGCAGAAATGGTCAAAACAGGTCAAAAAGGCGGATCACAAGCAAAATACATGTTCTGGGCCATGGGGCTTGGCGGTCTTATTGAATTTTTCACGAATGAAAACGGAATCCAGTTCATAAAACCCTATGTAAGAACCGTCTTTAAAATCCCCGGCCTATCCAGGATAACTTATCTCAATGGTGACAACATCGAAATTACTAAAACGGGTACGATTCAGGGAAGAATGTTCATCGAGTCTCCTGCAGCCAATGCGGCCATGACCGGAGTGGGCTATATTATCGGTCCTAAACTGGCTGCCCTGACATTTTCTGGAGGTGTCCTCGGCTGGTTATTCCTCATGCCCATCCTTCTCTTTATCAACGGCGATTTAGGAAAAATCGTTTCTGACTTTAGTGGAAACTGGACCGAGTTAGCTGTTTCCGCCTATAACTCTCAGATCAAGCCTGTTGCCGTAGGAGCCATGCTGGTTGGAGCTTTTTATACCTTATTTAATATGCGAAAAAACCTTTTCAAAGGCATAAGCCGCTCTATTAAAGACGTCAAAATATCTCAATCAGGCCAAGCTTCTACAACATTGAGAACCGATAAAGATATTTCCTTTAGAACAATTATTTTCGCCATCATCTTATTGACCATCCCCATGATCTTCCTCTATAACGTCTTCCTGAAAAATTTTGGTTCAGCCATAGTCGCGGCCATTGTCATGCTCATCATGGGCCTTCTCTTTGCAGCGGTGGCCGGATATCTCGTGGGCATCATCGGATCATCCTCCAATCCTATCTCCGGATTGACCCTCACCACACTTCTTATTGCGGCCCTGATGATGGTGCTGATGGGACAGAAAGGAATGCCAGGAATCGCAGCTGTCCTGGGCGTGGCGGCGGTCGTCTGCTGTGTGGCTGGAGTTGCTGGAGACATGATTCAAGATTTAAAGGTCGGACATATCCTCGGTGGGACACCATGGAAAATGCAAATCGGAGAAATCATTGGTGTTGTCGCGGCCGCCTTGACCTTGACATTTTCCCTTCAGCTTCTCCATAAAACCATAGGAATCGGCACCGATGCCTTGCCGGCCCCCCAGGCATCACTCATGGCTACAATGGCAAAAGGAATCGTTGGGGGAGAGATGGCTTGGCCTCTTGTCGTGGCAGGAATGCTGCTGGCCATTGTTCTCATCCTTATCGGGACACCCTCACCAATGCTTGTGGCCGTCGGGATGTACCTTCCCTTCAGAGCCACGGCCTGTATATTTTTTGGAGGAGTCCTAAAATACATCTTGGACAAAAAAACTAGCAAAAAAAATCCTTCAAAAAAAGCGAAAGAAATCGTCGAAAACATAGGCCTGCTTGTTGCATCCGGTTTAATTGCAGGGCAGGCTATGATGGGCATCCTCACCGCTGCCATGAAGGGCGCCAAAATCAATCTACCAAAAGTATGGGGTACTGGATGGCTCGGCCTCTTGGTCTTTTTTATCCTCGGGTTTGTTCTTTTGTACCTGCCCTATAAAAAAATGATAATGTCCGGAGATGTTGATGCACCTGAAGAACAATCCGATTAAGTGAGTCCTATTCAGTAACACAGTAGCCTATCGTAAGCAGTGGTGGACAAGAAGGACAAGAACCAAGCACAGATTAATCTGCTCTATCTTGTCCCTGTTCAGAATACAAAGTGCGAAATAAAAGAGGACGGCCTGGTCGTCCTCTTTAAACCAAAATTTGCCCATTCTTTACTTGTAAAATACCTTCTCCCCTTGATGAAACATCCCTACTATAAAATCAAACTGGACGATATCGGGAGTTTTTTCTGGTTGAAATGCGACGGAACCCGGACAGTTAAAGAAATTGCTGAACTCCACAAAAATAAATTCGAAGACAGGGTGGAACCCCTGTATGATAGGATATCTCAATTCCTCTCGAGCCTTGAAAAAAACCGTCTCATTATCTTTAAGTGAATTGAACAACGCCTACAATTCTATTAGAATAGACATCTGAAATAAAAATGGTAAATAAAGACTTGACTGTGCTCGAAATTGTCACCTATGGACACCCGGTGCTGTTAAAAAAAGCGGAAGTGATCAAGAGTATTAATCAGGATATACTTGATCTCGCTGAAAAGATGGTCTATACGATGCACAGCGCACCGGGGCTCGGCCTGGCCGCACCACAAGTCAATCAAAGCGTCCGGCTTATAACAACCGATCTCTCGGTTGGAGAAAAGAACGAAGATCTTATCATACTTATCAATCCCGAGATTTTAAGTCATGAGGGGGAACAGATCATGGAAGAGGGCTGCCTCTCTGTCCCGGGGATCAATGAAAAAGTCACACGACCTAACAAAATTACCATTAAAGGAATAGATCTTCAGGAAAAGGAGAGAGAGATCGAAGCCGAGGGACTTTTGGCCAGGATTCTTTGTCATGAAATCGATCACATCAATGGGAAGTTGTTTATCTCTCATCTTTCTCCGCTCAAAAGACGCCTTATAAGAAAAAAGTTCAATAAAGCAACTTAACCTGGACACAGCAGATGAAAATTGTTTTTTTTGGAAGCCCT
>JAZFSR010000097.1:0-2531 GCA_036446295.1 Candidatus Aminicenantaceae bacterium | reverse complement strand
ATTGAAAGCTGCCATAGACCCATACGATCTTTCTGCACTACGGTAGTTTCCCGAAGTTTTTGTTAAAAAAGGGATAATGAAAAGCATTATCAGAACGATAAGCAGAATTGATATAATGAGAGCGCTTCCTGTATTATTGTTGTCAATCTGGAGCCTATGCATTGGATGGCTTATTGTGTCTTTATTTTCTCTTTTTTACGCCTTTTACAGCGCCTTCGATCAGCCTGATGGCAGCCTGGCGTGATTTGTGCTCGGGATCTCTAGGCCCATAAGGAGTGGATGCAATTCCGATGGCCGCAGCTTTTTCATAGGTGAAAATCTCTTCTATACACGCTGCGAGTTCCCAGCTTGTGGGGCCGTCGGGGGCCGTCAAACCGTGGCCAGGCACTTCTTCCGGAGCGAGTACATCCATATCCACGTGAATGTATATCATGTCCGTCAGCCGGCTCAATCTCTCCATCTGTTTATGAACGTTTGGTGTGATGTTTCTTATATCATCTGTCGAAAGTATTTCTACATTTAAACGGTTGATAAGCTCCATTTCACGAGGATCGGTATCTCTGATATCTCCCAAGACGATATAACTGGGCGGCAGAGGTGGATCTAAACCGGTGACAATTCGGTTATTGGGATTGAAGAGGCCGGCAGCTAGAGCGACATCCATACCGCCGTACATGCCGCTGAGTGTTGTTTCAGGTGTGTTGATGTCTGCATGGGCATCAAAATAGATCAGCCCGATTCTGTGTGGAACATAGGCGGCAAGATGATAGACCACTTTATCTTTGCCCGGACCCATATGCTGTAAGCCTCCCAGTATTCCCGGGAGATTGGCACAATTGCTCAAGAGTGCGATGGTGAGGAATTCGTTTTTTCCATACACGGAAATCAGATTCCCCATGTGTCTCGCGGCGAGCGCGTCTCTTGCCCACCCACTGTATTTCTGCTCCTCCGGTGTCAATGAAAATATTTCATTGCGGGATATCTCACATCCCAAATTTATTAGATGCTCTATAAGGCCCTCTGCCATGATGCTTTCTGCCGCTCCAAATGGATTTTTTGTTATGGCAATTTTTATCTTTTCCCCCTCACGGTATTCCTGATTGAGGGCTAGAGCCGGTAATAACATTAGTATCAGAAGACAAAGACACATTGTTTTTTTCATTTTGATATTCCTCATCTGTTTTTTATGCCTCGAATGGCACCCTCTATCAATCGATATGCAGCTTTTGAAGTGATTTCTTGGGGATCATCAGGGAAAGAGGCGATTCCGATGGCGGCTGTTTTTGGGTAGTTGAACATAACCTCTAAAGCGGAGGCAAGCTGTTGGCTGGAAGGGCCATCCGGATAAGCATGAGGATGGCCAGGGATTTCTGCGGGATCGAGAACGCTTAGATCTACATGGATGTAGATGACATCAGTGAGCCGACTGAGACGGTCCATCTGATTTCTGATATTGTTTGATAATACTCTGATTTCCTCGACGGATATTTTTTCAATAAAGGAATTGTCTATAAGTTGATCTTCATAGGGATTCGTATCACGGACACCTGCCATTACAATATATTTTGTAGATAGAGGCGGGTCGAGTCCTGCCTGCAGTCTCAGGTTAAAGTTGTTTAATCCGGCGGCCACTGCGACATTCATTCCTCCCATGTCTCCTTCAATCGTGATATCCGCAGTGTTAAAGGCTGCTTGGGCATCTATCCAGACCAGTCCCACTTTTAAGGGCTTGCTGTCCCTAAGACGTGGAAGACCGACAATGTCCCTTCCTCTGCTGTCTTTGAGCGGGACTCTTTCCGGTCCTAAGTGCTGGAGTCCGGCCAGCATACCCACTAATGATTTGCTTCCCGACAATAGTCCGACAAAAAAAACTTCATCCTTGTTATAGGAAGATAAAATTCTCCCCAGAGTCCTGTTCGTAAGGGAAGCTCTATTCCACTCTCCATATTCTCTTTCTGATTCCGGAGGCATTCTGACTTCTGATATTTTTAGTATCTTACACCCTGATTTTTTCAGGACTTCAATAAGCCCCCCTTTTTCAAGTTTTTCCGGTCCTTGAACAAGTTCCGGCCCCGTTCTTGAATCGGTATAGGGATCTTTAACAATAACTACGTTCACATTTCCGGATTCATTGACATATTTTTGAGAAGGGAAGAGAAGGGGGAATACCAGTAATAGGGAAGTCATGCAGTATATTAATTTTTTCATCCTATTTTCTCCGTATCTGAATTCAAAATGATTTTATATCTTTTTCACTATATCACGGCTTTTTCTTGTGTGGAAGGGAGAGTTATATTATTATCTTTCTCTGAAGTTAACCTCATGAAACAAACCCTCATTCTTGTGTTATCAATTCTTCCTTGATGGCCCGCCACACCACCACCTTGATTCCCCGGACCAATTGAAAGAAATCCTTGTCATCGGATACCACCACCCCATGCCGGATGCCATCGGGAAGATTGCAAGTTATCACCCCGATCACATCATCACATTCCCAACCGTTCACCAACACCATGGGCACCTTCAACGTG
>JAZFSR010000096.1:0-4231 GCA_036446295.1 Candidatus Aminicenantaceae bacterium | reverse complement strand
TTAAGGGTGAAGGATTAGGATTATTGATCTTAGCCTTCATTTTTTCTTAAAAAGAGACAGGCTTTGATGAATTCATCAATATCACCATCAAGAACTTTTTCGACATTGTTAATCTCTGTGTTTGTGCGGAGGTCTTTGATGAGCTTGTAGGGATGCAGAACATAGGAACGAATCTGATTGCCCCAAGCGATTTCAGATTTTGCATCTTCCAGTTTTTCTAATTTTTCCTGTTTTTTCTTTTTTTCAAGTTCATAGAGCCGGGCCTTTAACACCTTCATGGCTGAAGCTTTGTTTTTATGCTGAGACCGTTCATTCTGGCATTGAACCACAATCCCAGTTGGGGTGTGCGTGATTCGGACGGCAGAGTCTGTAACATTGACATGCTGTCCCCCTTTGCCCGATGAGCGGTAAGTGTCGATACGCAAGTCATCGGGGTTGATTTCCACTTCGATATCATTGTCAACTTCAGGATAGACAAAAATGGCGGCAAATGAAGTATGTCTTCTTCTGTTGGCATCAAATGGAGATATTCTGACCAGTCGATGAACACCTGATTCCTGGCTGAGGTTACCGTAAGCATAGTCTCCCTGTATTCGGACGGTCGCGCTTTTAATGCCGGCTTCCTCACCATATTGAGTATCTAGAATTTCGGTCTTATACCCCTTTCTTTCAGAAAATCTCAGGTACATTCGCAGGAGCATTTGAGCCCAATCCTGGGATTCTGTCCCTCCGGCACCTGGATGGATAGTGAGAATGGCATTTCTGGGGTCGTCTCTATCAAAAAAAAGAGTTTGAAGTTCGGCCTTATTCAACTCTGAAGCGAAGTCCGAGATGATCTGAGCCACTTCTGTTTCAATATTCTCTCCCTCGTCGGCAAGCTCCAGACAAACATCCAGTTCTTCCTTTTTTTCCTCTATATTGGAATAGGATTGAAGTGTTCGTTCCAGCCTTTTTTTGTTCTGTTGAAGAGATTGGAAGCGTTTTTGATCTTTCCAAATTTCAGGGGAGGAAAGATCTTTATCTATGGCAGCGATTTCGGACTTTTTTTTATCGAGGTCAAAGATAACCTCGGAGTTCTTCAAATTTTGTGAAGAGGTCTTTCGCGCTGGCTTTAAGCTCAGATAGATGACTCTTTGATGGTGTTTTTTTTGTCATTTATTTCTTCTAATAAACGGTGACGCAAGAATAAGGAATAGGAAGGATAAAGTCAAGCTGACGTAGACAAAAACATCTCCGGTTAAGGTATACAACGTTTTTTTCGACAGCGGTGTTATGTGACCAGTCAGAAATGTCTGAGTTTCCAACTCGGACTCAACCAGAATTCGACCAAAGGGATCGACAATTCCACTGATTCCCGTTGTTGCGGCTCTAAGCAAAAACCTCCGGTTTTCCACGGCTCTCATCACTGCAATGGCGAAGTGTTGATAGGGAGCGGCACTTAACCCATACCAACCATCGTTTGTGAGAGTGGTTAAGAATTGAGCGCCGTTTTTAGTGAATTTTCGGACAAGATTAGGAAAGATGATTTCATAACATTTAGGGGAACCGTATGGAACAGTCTTAAACGAATGATGCCGAAACTCTTTTCCGGGAGTGATCTCTCCGATGGCGTGGGTCATCTTGTTTATGAACGAGAAGATCTTCTTATAAGGAGTGTATTCTCCAAAGGGGACAAGATGAATTTTGTGGTACTCGGTGGTGGATAGATCAGGGCTGAGACAGAGAGCCGTGTTGAAATACTGGTTTGTATCTTGGAATGGAAACATCTCATTTGTACCTAAAAGAAGTGTACTTTGTGTTTCTTGGACAAATTGAAAGAGGTCTTTTTTGAAATTCCGGTAGAACTCACTGGGACAGCTGAAGCAGAGAGGGATGGAAAATTCAGGCCAGATAATCAGTTGAGAGCCTGAGATAGAGGCGGCATTAGATAAACTGATGTGTTCGTTAAAAAGCTGCTGAATTTTTTCGTAAGAGATGTCCGGCCAATAGATGTCAGAAGAGACATTGCCTTGAATGACTGACGCCTGGAATGTTTCTGAAGTTACGATGATCTTCTTTAGACTTAAAAATCCTCCCAAATGAATAAGGAGGACAATCACTAATCCAGTAAAAAAAGGGGCTTTTTTTCTGGTTTGGATAGAAAGGACAAAAAGACTTTGAAGCAGAACTATGAAGAAAGATAAACCATAAATACCGGTTATGGAAGCCATCTGGATGAAGTAAAGATTTTTATATTGGGCATAGCCCACAAGTCCCCAGGGAAAACCCGTGAGGATATGGGCAAGGGCATATTCAAAAACGATCCAGAGAAAGGGAGCCAAAAAGAAGACGGCATGAGGGAAAGACCGGCGGATTTTGGAGAAAAAAAGAGAAAAAAAGGCCCAAAAAAGAGATAAAATGAGCATGAAAACTATATAAATAAGGATACTAAAGCCCATTGAAAGATTTCCGTAATGGGCCGGGACATCAGGGATCCAGCTGAGAAGAACGGCATAAAATGAAAATCCGGCAATCATACCCAGTAGAAACGATTGTTTAGGTGTTTTTTTAGAGATAATGAAGAATAAAGGGATGAACGATATCCATATAAAAAAAGACAGGCTAAATTTAGGAAAGGCCAAAGCGGAAAGCAGGCCACTCAGCACTGCAAGGAAGATATCTACTAAACGTAAACGTAACCGTAATCGAATTTTCGTTTGCACAGTGATGTCGCGTTATGCAAGTCTGAACGTCACTTCTGCCTGATGACAAAATAATCTTTGGCCTTTGAATCGGTTCGAACCAATTCGGCTTTAGCTTTTTCAGCGAGTTCCTTTGTGGCGTATCCCCCTATTCTTACTCTGTAGACACTTCTCCGCTCAGAGGAATAGGGATCGAGGACAATCACGTTTAGGCCGCCCTCTTTAAGCTTGTCTGCCGTGGTCTGTGCTCCTGCTCGACTGTTGAATGCTCCGACTTGGATAAACCAATCCAAATTCTGCGTCTGATTGATTGGCACTGCTTTCTTCCGTTGCGGTTCGCTCTTTGACTGAGGGGGAGTTTTTTCACCGGCTTTGGTTTTTGGATCATCTATGGGGACTGCTTTTTCTCCGGTAACTTTTTCTGGAACCTGGATTGAGCCCGATTGGGATGCGAGAACGATATCAGCTTTTTTTCCAACGGAGATTCCGAGGAGAAAAATGATGACACCCAGGATGATGATCGCCAAAAAAATGACAACCAGCTGTGAACTTGATAATTGTAATTCTCTGTAATCTTTATTGCTCATTGTATTCTATTCGCTACTCTCATCTTTATGAGTAAATGCCTTTAGTAAATCAATAGGAAGAGGAAAGATAATAGTGGAATTTTTTTCGGTGGCTATTTCTGCGAGGGTCCCCAGAAACCGCAGCTGCAAGGCCTGGGGATTCGCCGATATGATATTGGCGGCTTTTAGGAGATTGTCAGCGGCTTGAAATTCACCTTCGGCATGAATGATTTTTGCTCGCCGGTCTCTCTCGGCTTCCGCCTGTTTAGCGATAGCACGAACCATATTATCCGGAAGGTCGACATGTTTCATTTCCACAAGTGTGACTTTTATTCCCCAAGGATCAGTGTGTTTGTCGATGATATCTTGAAGCTGTGAATTGAGTTTTTCTCTTGCTGAGAGGAGTTCATCCAACTCAACAACTCCCAATACGCTCCTCAGGGTTGTTTGAGCCAGCTGTGAAGTGGCAAAGAGAAAGTCCTGGACTTCCACGATCGCATTTATTGGTTCAATGACTCGAAAGTAAACGACGGCATTGACTTTCACTGAGACATTATCTCTGGTGATGACGTCCTGAGATGGAATATCCATAGTGACGATTCTGAGGCTGACCCTGACCATTCGGTCGATTGGAGAAAAGACGAATATCAAGCCCGGCCCCTTGGGTCTCTTAAGTACTCTCCCTAGCCGGAAGATAACACCCCTTTCGTACTCTTTCAAAATTTTTATTGAATTCATTAGATAGAGTACGACAAGAGCAACGATAATGATTGGATAAGTTACCATTTTTTTCCTCCTCGACGTATGTGATCCTTTATATTTTTGTGACTTTTAGTCTTAAATTTTTCAGAACTTCCGTAACCTTTATTTTTGTTCCAAGTGGAAGATTTTCTGAAGCTACAGCCTTCCAGATTTCACCGTGGACAAAAACTTTCCCTTCCAGCGAAAGGTCTGTCTGTGCGATACCGACTTCTCCGATAAGGC
>JAZFSR010000095.1:0-4650 GCA_036446295.1 Candidatus Aminicenantaceae bacterium | reverse complement strand
CATACATCACTTCCCCGCCAAATCGTCCGGCCTTGGGACCGAGGTCGATTATATAGTCCGCCGAACGAATGATCTCGGGATCGTGCTCGACTACGATGACGGTGTTGCCGATATCGTTGAGAGATTTGAGAATTTCGATCAGTCGTTGATTGTCCCGCGGATGGAGACCTATGCTGGGCTCGTCGAGAACAAACAGGGTGCTGACAAGAGATGTACTCAGAGCGGCAGCCAGGTTGATCCGCTGGGCTTCGCCTCCGCTCAGGGTGAAGGTGATCCTGTCCAGAGTGATGTATTCCAGGCCCACTTCCAGGAGAAATTTTAACCTATTTTTAATCTCATTGATAAGGCGTTCGGCAACCTGTTTATGGAATGAAGAGAGAGCTAAGTTATTGAGAAAAGCATAAGCCTCTCGGACAGTTTTATGAACGAATTGTCCGATGTTGGTGCTGTTGATCTGAACGCTCAGTGCTTTTTTATTCAACCGCAGCTGGTGGCAATCCGGGCAGGGGATGTATTTCCTGTAGCGGGCGATAAAGACCCGGACCTGCACCTTGTATTTTTTACGCTGCAGCCTGTCGAAAAATCCTTGAACTCCTTTGTAGCGGCCCTCTCCCCTGAAGACAAAACGCTTCCATTCCTCTTTCAAATCTTTGAAGGGTACATCAGTCGGGATTTTTCTGCTTTGCGCTTCAGTAATGAGCCTTTGCAGGCGGTGCCGGCCAATGCCTTTGCTCCAGGGCTGCACCGCTCCCTCTTCGATGGATTTATTTTTATCAGGAATAATTTTGTCCTCATCAACGACGGCCAGATCTCCAAAACCGTGACAGAGAGGGCAGGCCCCCTGCGGGCTGTTAAAGGAAAAGAGATTGGGAACGGGCTCTTCATAGATCAAGTCACATGTCTTGCATTCCAGCTTGTCGGAAAAGATGATTTCCCGATGGTCCTCGGTTTGGATTTTGACTCTCCCTCCGCCTTTTTTTAATCCGAGTTCGAGAGAATCCACAAGCCGCTCTCTTTCCTTGGGATCTATTAACATCCGGTCGACGAAGACATTGATGGACTCTTCATTCGTAAGTTCGGCTTTATCGAGATCAACTACGCGGTCTGCCAGAATGATCCGGTGGAATCCATCTTTTTTAAGGTCATCCCATCCGTTTTCTATGGGCCTGGAAAAAGAGATGAGGATTTTTGAGCGGGGGGGAAACTTAAGAAGCTCTTCAATGATGGCGTCGATGGTGTCACGGATAACGGGGTTTCCGCATGTATGACAGTGAATGGTGCCGATCCGGGCAAAGAGGATTCTGGAAAAATCATGGATTTCGGTGACTGTGGCTACAGTCGAGCGGGGATTTTTTGTCACGGCTTTCTGCTGGATGGCGATGGCTGGAGTGATTCCTTCGATGAGATCGGAGTCGGGCTTTTCCATGCGTTCTAAAAACTGGCGGGCATAGGAGGATAGGGACTCGACAAAGCGGCGTTGACCTTCAGCATAAAGTGTATCAAAAGCGAGCGAGGATTTTCCTGAGCCCGAAACACCTGTGATAATAATCTGTGTGTTGAGAGGGATATCGAGATCGATGTTTTTCAGGTTGTGAACCCTGATACCGCGGAGCTTGATAACTTCGTTCATTGTTTTTAATTTTCTATTATATCAAAAATTGGGGACAGTCCCCATTTTCTTTCGCTTCCAGAAAATAGGGACTGTCCCCATTTTTTGAAACTTGATATAATGGCCACGTTTTAGAATGAATATCTTTCTTGTCCTTCCCATTGCCCTGGCACTGGCTATGGATGCGTTTGCCGTTTCTGTGGGTCTTGGTGTCAGTCAAAAAGGGCTTTCACGAAATCAGGTTTTTCGGCTGGCCACTGGATTTGGGTTTTTCCAGTTTTTGATGCCCCTTCTTGGCTGGCTGGCCGGGCAGACCATTTTAGAATCCATTAAAACCGTTGATCACTGGGTGGCGTTTGGGCTGCTGACTGCTATAGGGACCAAAATGATCTATGAGTCGTTTAAATCCGAGACAAAAAATTTGAATAAAGACAGAGATCCGACAAAAGGATTTGTTCTCCTTCTACTTTCTTTGGCCACGAGTATCGATGCGTTGGCTGTGGGGCTCAGTTTTACCGCCCTTGATTTGCCTGTCCTTGTTCCGTCTCTGATAATTGGAGTTGTTGCGTTTATAATGACGGTTGTCGGTACAAAAATCGGCCCCCTTTTTGGACGGATGGTGGGCAAGAAAGCCGAGCTTATCGGAGGGTGCGTGTTGATTTTAATTGGGATTAAAATACTGACCGATCACCTCTAGAAGTCCATCCTGAATCCTCCATAGATGGAAAAACCAGGGGATCCGTACCCTTTAACAGTTTCATAGTCCACGTTGAAAATATTTTCTAGCCGGAGAAAAATTTGTGTTGAGGTGAGGACGGCATAGGAGATCGTGCTGTTGACAAGAGTATAGGAGGGCATGGTGACCCTTTCCGAAGTAAAATCTGTAAATTCCATATCATCCCGCCTTCCGAGGGACAGAAGAGAAAACTCGATGTTCCCTTTCGTTAAAAAGCTGAAATTTATTTTACCTTGAAAAAGACTGGAGGGGCGCCGCAATAGATGTTCTCCTGTATCTTTGTCTATATGATTTGCCGTCGTGTAGCTTGTATGAAGAGAGAGATTTTTTGTTATCTGTCCCTTGAAGCCGAACTCAAATCCCTTGGATTCTGCCTCGGCAATATTGATATATCCATCGATGAAATCAAAATCAATGAGATTGATGTAAGTATGAGAAAAATACTGGGCACTGAATAATATTTTTTTCTTGAAGAAGTACTGTTCCATTCCGAAGTCCCAACCCGTTGATTTTTCCGGCTCTAAGGTATTGTTTCCGATGGGTCCCCAGAATGTTCCCGGCGCATAGAGCTGGTAAAGCGATGGGGATTTGAATCCGGTGCCAATCGTGCCTTTGATTTTTGTCCCTGTATTTTTGATCAAATAGGCCGGGGCCAGGCGAAACGTTAGGGATGATCCAAATTGACTGTGAATGTCGAGGCGAGTGCCCAGCGTGACAAAAAATTGTCCCCCGAGGCGGAGCTGATCTTGAACATAGAGGCCTGTTGTTCGGGCCTTTTGAAGAGGAAAAAGGCTTTGGTAGGGGCCCCACTGCCCTTCGGAGGCATACTCTGATTCCCCGTGCTCTTCCTGAAAATCGACGCCGAAAGTCACGGTGTTTGTTTCATGGAGATAGAGGTTGTTCTGCCAGTCGATTTTGTAAAAACGGCTGGAATAATAGGACTGTTCGCTGTCAAAAGGATGAGATTCATCCGTAGGATTTTCATACTCTCTGTCATAATCCACGACGGACAGGTTAAGCTTCTGCTCCCAGCGGCTGTTCCAGAAAAGCCATTTGGCCTGCCCTTTAAGGAAAAGAGAATTGTAAGTCTGCAGATTATTCGGGTCGTCGCCATAGGCTCCGCCAAAATTATCGATATCGATTTCCGTCTCGATTCGGCGGGCGACAAAATCTAACTCAAAATTATCGGAAAGACGGAAACCAAGACGTCCTGAAAACGTCAAATTCTGATAGCCGTCTTTTTCCGTGTTGCCTTCGTAGGATTTGTTGGCGGCTGAAAATCCGGCACTCTGGAGGAAGGATGCGCCTAAAGAATAAGAAATATTTTTTGTGCTTCCACTGAGTGTCGCACCACCGGAGAAAGTGCCATATGATCCCCCCTGGGAGGAAAAACTTATTGTTGGACGACCTTCGCCTTTTCTGGTGATAATATTGATGACACCGCTGATGGCATCCGATCCGTAAAGAGTGCTTTGCGGTCCGCGCAGGACTTCGATCCTCTCTACATTATCCAACATATAATGGGCGAGATCTATGGAGCGGGACGGAGTGATCGGGTCATTGAGCTCCACACCGTCCATCATCACAAGCGTGTGCTCGGCATTTCCTCCCCGGATGTGGACAGAGGCTGTGGCTCCAACGGGGCCGTTCTGGGTGAGAGTGATGCCCATGACATCTTGAAGGATTTCGAGCACGGTTGTTTTTCTGGAGCGTTCGATATCATCCCGTGTTATGATGGTCACCGAACTGGCTATCTCTCTGGTCGGGGTATCCATACGATTGGCTGTGACCGTAATTTCATGTTGAAGAGGGGGATTCTCTTTTTTTTCTTTTTGATCTGCCGGTTTTTGATCAGCAAAGAGAGGGAAAATCAAAAAAGCCAAAATGAGGGGAGCTCTTAAGATAATTTTTTTCATACTTATTTCTCCAATTTTAATGGCCCCCGCGGATTTTAGGTTGGAAGGATAAAAAAAATGAACCCAACCTTCCACCCGAAGATGGGCTTTGTCCGGTTTAAGGGAGGTTTCCTGACTCTCGGGTCATGCTTCTTCCAGGCCTTCCCATCTTCCGCAGAAGACAGTGGCTTCTCTGGAAATCGTCACCGATTACAGTAGCGGGGGCTGTGTCCGATTTTCACGAACTTCCCTGTTCCTTAAACCGTATTTTAAATTGTCAAAGAAAATTCAGTCTATCACTCTCCGCTTCCGGGAGTCAAGATAAAAAAAGAGAAGGCTGCCCACTCAAATGAATGAACGGAACAGCCTTTGGGGATGGATTAAAAGATTAAGGGATCTATTGATAATCC
>JAZFSR010000094.1:0-9677 GCA_036446295.1 Candidatus Aminicenantaceae bacterium | reverse complement strand
TCTCTTCTTCAAGTTTTTCCTTGATTTCGTCAGTGGTTCTCCGGAACTCTCTCAAGGCTTTACCGATTGACCGGCCAACTTCAGGAAGTTTTTTAGGGCCGAATATCAAGAGTGCGATGGCAAATATGGTGATAAGTTCAGGGAATCCAATGCTTCCAAACATTTTTTTATCCTGCCTCTATGGAATGGGGCTTATGGATAAGAAAGTATATCCAAAGAGCACAGGTTGGTCAATAGGGTCTTTACAACCATCATGTGCTTTGGTAATATCAAAACTAGCCGGATTTCATGAAAAAACTAATCCTTTTTACCCTAGTCTTTTTTTTGATAGTACTGTCTGTCGCTTGGGATGAGGATATCTGGACAAATTCTATCGACAAAATTTCAACCATAATCTCCCATATCGAAGAGAATTATTACAAAGATGTGGATCCCGAAGAATTGGCCTATTCTTCAATAAGAGGAATGCTCCAAACACTGGATCCGCATTCGAATTTTCTCGATAGACGCAACATGTCGCGCCTGACTGAGGATTACAGGGCCAAATATTATGGAACGGGCATGTTGATCCAGCAGCAGGATAACCGTATTGTTGTCATCTCTCCGATCGTGGGAGGCCCTGCCTACAGGATGGGAGTGCAGCCTGGAGATATCATCTCCCAAATCGATGGAGAAACCACAAAAACAATCGACAGCTACGAGGCCATGCAGAGGCTGCGCGGGAAAAAAGGCGCCAAAGTCACTATAACTTTAGTTCGAGAGGGGATGGACCAACCCTTCGACATGACCATCACACGAGAAGAAATCCCTCTCTATAGTGTTCCCTATGCGTTTTTACTCCAGGATGACATCGGTTATATCTTCATCAGAAATTTTGCTGAAACGACTCCCAAGGAGCTCAGGGATAAAATGAATCTTCTGTCCAGGCAGGGGATGAAAAACCTCATCCTCGACCTTCGCCAAAACGGAGGGGGTGCCTTTCCCCAGTCCTTGGAAATATCAGACGAATTTTTACCTAAAGGATCTGTCATCGTCTCTATCCGGGGACGGAAAGAACTGTACAATCAGGAAATTCTAGCTATGCAGAAAAACAAGTATGAAAAAATTCCAATGATCATCCTGATTGATAACGGGAGTGCCAGCGCTTCGGAAATTGTCAGTGGAGCCATGAAGGATAACGACCGGGCTCTTATTGTCGGAACGGATTCCTTCGGCAAAGGGCTTGTGCAAACGGTCTTTCCCCTCACTCCCGAGACAGCCGTTTCTCTGACCATTGCCAAGTATTATACGCCCAGCGGGAGGTCGATTCAGAAAGATTATACGAACATCGAGGATTACATTCTCCAAGGTTACCGTCAGCCCATGGAAGTCCCTGAAGAAGAAAGAGAGGTGACCTATACTGTTCAAGGAAGAAAAGTGCTGGGGCAGGGGGGAATCACTCCGGATTACAAAGTGATGTTCAGGAATAAACTTTTTACTTTTTCGGTGCAAAGAACCGGAGCCTTTTTTACCTATGCGAGAAAATTTGTCACAAAAAAAACGGATCTGTCCAAGTTTTTTGTTCTTCCCGATGAGCAGGGAGAAAAGAATGTGGACTCGAAGGATAAAAAGATTTTAGATGAAAATTTTGTAGTAGATACTCTGGTACTGGAAGATTTTAAAGCCCATCTTAAAGACTTGGATTTTTCCTATGAGCCTGAAGATTTTGATGACGCTCTTACAGAAATAAAGAGGGAAATCAAAAGGGAAATATTTTCATCACTTTGGGGAGTCGAGCGGGGGTGGAAAGTGCTCATGGAAAATGATCCCGTAGTTCAAAAGGCCATCGAAGTTCTGCCGGAAGCGGAAGCCCTCCTAAAAAAATCCCTCAAGTAAGCCTTTTCTAATTTCTTCTCTCTTCTCACACGTGTTTCAATGACTTTTTATTATTGCTATAATAATAAACTTAATTTATTTACGTATTGACTTCTTGTTAACCTGAATAATTCATACAGGGAGGAAAGAATGAGGATTGTTATAGCCTCTGACCACGCCGGATTTAAACTGAAAAAAGTGATTGCTGACGGTCTTGAAGCTCGAGGCATTGACTATACTGATGTGGGAACTCAATCAGAGGAGAGAGTCGATTTTGTCGAGTACGGTGAAGAGGCCATGAAAAGATTGACTGCGGGTGAGTTTGAAAGGGCCATACTTGTGTGTGGTGCCGGCCTGGGGATGACAATTGTGGCCAACAAGTTTAAAGGTGTCAGAGGAACCCTCTGCATGGATGAATATATGGCCGAGATGAGCCGGGCTCACAATGACTCCAACTGTCTAAATTTGGCTGGAAGAATCCTCCCTGCAGACAAAGCCCTGCGCATTTTGGATATATGGTTGGACACCGAGTTTGAGGGGGGACGGCATCAGCAAAGGCTCAATAAAATAAGGGATCTGGAAAATAGAAATTTTAGACTAGCAGAGTAAGAGGAGAAAAAGAGAATGTCTTCGCTTTCACAAAAAGCCGATGATTTATTTCGCAGAATAGAAAATAACAACACCTGGAGACAAAAAGAATCGGTGAATCTGATTCCGTCGGAATCGACTCCTTCCCTGCTTGTGAAGATGTGTGAGATTTCTGATCCTTCAGGTCGCTATGCCGAACACAGAACCATGAAGGGAGAAGAAATTTATTTTTATCAGGGGATTGATTTTATCAAAGACGTTGAAAAAGAGGTCCAGGAAGAACTGGGAAAGTTTTTCGGATGCCAGGAAGTCGAACCACGGACAATCAGTGGTCAGATGGCCAATGAAGTGGTTTTTAAAGCGCTGGTCCGGTTTGTCAACCGCGGACGACCTGAGGGCCAGCCAATGAGGAAATTGAAGCTGGTCATGAACAATGATTTGACCAAAGGGGGGCATCTCAGTTCCCAGCCTATGGGTGCTCTCTTTAACTTTGTGGCTGAAAATCCTGAAACCGGAAAGGATAATGTCATCAATTTTCCGGTCCAGGAAGGAAATTTATATAAGATCGATAAGGAAAAATTGGCAGAGAATATCGATCGTCTCCGGCCCGAGCTTCTCGTGTTCGGCAAGAGTATGTTTATCTGTAAAGAACCGATCGCTTTCATATCCGATCTGGTTAAAGACTGGGAGGTTAAGCCCCTTATCATGTTTGATATGGCCCATGTCCTTGGGCTTTACGGAGCGTTCCAGGATCCATTGGCTGAAGGGGCGAATGTGATTACGGGCAGTACGCACAAAACGTTCTTTGGTCCTCAAAGGGGATTGATTGCAGGGAATTTCCCGAAGGGATCACCCCTACGGAAACTGTGGCTGGATATCAAAAACAGGGCTTTCCCCGGATCGACAAGCAATCATCATTTAGGGACTCTGCTGGCCCTTCTGGTGGCCGCCTATGAAATGAATGCGTTTAAAGAGGACTATCAGAAGGCTGTCATGGCCAATGCGAAATCTTTTGCCAAATCCTTGAATTCTAAAGGTGTCACAGTAGAAGGAGATGAAACCGACGAATTTACTGAAACGCATCAGGTCCTTATCCGGGTAAGGGAATTTGGAAGCGGGATGGATATCGCCCGTAAATTGGAGGACAATAATATTTTGACCAATTACCAGGCCCTTCCCGATGACAAGACCTTCCTTGAATCCAGCGGAATCCGGATGGGTGTGCAGGAGATGACCCGTTTTGGCATGGAGCAAAAAGATTTTGATATTCTCTCCGGTTTCATCGCCGACATTATCACCAAAGGACTCAATCCTAAAGAAGAAGTGAAAGCTTTCCGTCAAAATTTTCTCAATATGAAATTTTGTTTACCTCAAGAGGAAGCTCTTCCCTTGGCGGCCCGGGTGCTTAAAAGCGCCTTTCCATACCCCGGGTTTATCGAGACGTTGATAGAAAATCTGGAGAAAAAATGAATATTTTAGTTATCGGCTCAGGGGGAAGAGAGCATGCGCTGGCATGGAAAATTGCTCAGAGCCCCCGTTTGAAAAAACTTTATACGGCTCCGGGAAATCCGGGAACGAAAAACCTTGGCGAGAATGTGGACATCAATCCCAATGATGTTCCGGCATTGCTGGAGTTTGCCGTTCAGAAAAAAATTGATCTGACTGTCGTAGGGCCGGAGCTCCCCTTAACTCTGGGGATAACAGATGAGTTCGAGAAAAAAGGGTTGAAAATTTTCGGTCCGAGAAAAAATGCTGCCGAACTCGAAGGGAGCAAGATATTTGCCAAAGAATTTATGAAACGGCACAAAATTCCCACCGGGAGGTTTGTGGTTGCTGATTCTCCAGAGAAGGCCCACACGGCCATCGATTCCGGGGAGTTCGGATTTCCTGTTGTCGTAAAAGCCGATGGCTTGGCCGCCGGAAAAGGAGTTCTTATCTGTAAGGATAAGCCAGAGGCGTATGACGCGGTAAACACTATCATGGTTGAAAAGAAGTTCGAGGCTGCCGGTAAACGCATTGTTGTCGAGGAGTTTTTAAAAGGTGAAGAGGTCTCATTCATAGTTGTGACCGATGGGGTTCAAATTCTGCCTTTTGTGACCACGATGGATCACAAAGCTCTCCTAGAAGGGGATAAGGGACCAAATACAGGTGGGATGGGTGCCATCTCTCCCTCTCCTTTCATTGACAAGAATCTGTTCAGTGTTGTCATGAAGGAGATAGTCTTTTCAACGATCACACGTATGCTCGAAGAGGGAAGAAAATATAAAGGGGTTCTTTACGTTGGATTGATGCTCACGGAAGAGGGACCTAAAGTGCTTGAGTACAACTGCCGGTTTGGCGATCCGGAAACACAGCCTCAAATGCTGCGCCTTAAAAGCGATATCGTAGATATTTTTCTTGCCGCTCTTGAGGGCAGCCTTGTCGAGGATCAAATCCAATGGAGTCGAAAAGCTTCAGGTTGTGTTGTCCTCACCTCCGGAGGCTATCCGGAAAAGTACGAAAAGGGGAAAAAAATATCGGGTCTTGAGAAATTTGAGGAGAGTTCGGATATTTTCGTTTTCCATGCAGGGACAAAATTTGAAAATAACACTTATTTTACCAATGGCGGAAGAGTTTTAAACGTGTGTGCTTCGGAAAATACATTGGCCGAGACTATGGGCAAAATATACAAAGCAGCGAACAGAATCGATTTTGAAGACATGTATTACAGGAAGGATATCGGCGTCATAAAAAAGGAGGAGTGATGAAGGTTGCATTTTTCATTGGGAGCGAATCGGATTTAGATGTTATTAAAGGAGCATTGAGTATTTTCAAGGAATTTGGAGTTTCCTTTTCTCTCGAGGTCACCTCTGCCCATCGTTCTCCGGAGCGGACAAAAAAGCTCATACTTGATTCGGAAGAGCAGGGGGCGGAAATATTTATCTGTGCGGCGGGAAAGGCTGCTCATCTTGCCGGAGTTGTGGCGTCCCATACGGCCTATCCCGTTATTGGAGTCCCTCTGGGGGGATCGGAGCTTGATGGACTGGATGCGCTGCTGTCTACGGTACAGATGCCCAAGGGTGTGCCTGTGGCCTGCATGGGTATTGGAAAGCATGGAGCCATCAATGCAGCCCTTTTGGCCGTCCAGATCCTGAGCCTGAAAGATGAGTCTCTTCGCGAAAAATACGGACAGTACAAAACACGGATGGCGGAATCCGTCAAAGCCAGTTCCAAAAAAGTCAAACAGCATCTATGACATCCTTTTCCATCCAAAGCTTCGGCTGCCGTGTCAATCAGGCAGAGGCATTCACTTGGGTTGATGAATTTCAGAAACACGGCCTGAGGTACGAAAAGGATTTTATAAAAAGTGATCTTATTTTGGTGAATACCTGTACGCTGACCAGCCGTGCGGACCGGGATGTGAGAAGTTTTTTAAATAAGACATCCCGTCTTAATCCAACGGCCAGGCTGATAGTTACGGGATGTTTTGCCGAGCGGGCGGCCGATGAACTCAAGGAGTTCCCGCAGGTTTGGCAAATTTTTTCCAATCAAAAAAAAGAAGAGCTTCCGGCTAAGATCATTTCTTTGATCGGTCCGACGGCGGAAAATTCACAGACATCTTATCGCTCCAGAGCCTTGGTAAAAATTCAGGATGGATGCAGCTTAAGCTGTTCATTCTGCATCATTCCTCAGGTCCGGGGTAAAAACAAAAGTACCAGACCGGAAACCGTGCTGCAGAGAGTAAAGGACTACTGTGAACAGGGATTCCAGGAGATCGTTCTCACGGGAATTCATATTTGCCTCTATGGGAGTGATTTTTCTCCCAAGTTGACACTTTTTGACCTGTTGAAAATGATGGAGGAATCAAAGAATCCACCCCGGATCAGGTTGAGTTCTCTCGATCCCAGGTTCATGAGTGAGGCGCTGCTCGAACATCTCTCGACCAGCCAACAAATCTGTCCTCACTTTCATTTTTCTCTTCAACACGGCACAGAGGATGTGCTCCAACGCATGGGGCGGAATGTAAAAATAACCGATTACAGCAGGATACTGGGATTTCTTAAGGATAAGCGATCCGCTGCCTCTCTCGGTGCTGACATCATTGTTGGATTTCCGGGTGAGTCCGACTTGGAATTTGAGAGAATGTTTAAGTTTCTCGAGAAATCTCCCCTGACCTATTTTCATGTGTTCCCCTACTCTCAAAGACCCGGGACAGAAGCAGAGAATTGGTCTCAAGTTAATGATAAAGTCAAAAAAGAAAGGGCCGCGCGTTTAAGACAGCTGTCACAGGAGAAGAATTTAAATTTCCGGCGAACCAAAATCGGAGAAATAATGGATGCGGTCGTTATCAAAAAAGGAAAACAGAAAACTCGAGTTCTTACGGACAATTTTATAGAAATCTCGGTCCCTTCCTGCTCGTCAGGTGAAAAGGAGAGGGTCAATGTTCGTATTACCCGAGTGACGGATAAACAAACCTTTGGGCAAATTCTCTAAAAAAATGAGCGGATGATAATATGAACAGAATTACTCTTCTTCCTTCGGATGTCTCTCAGAAGATTGCGGCCGGTGAAGTCATAGAAAGACCCTTTTCCGTAGTCAAGGAACTTGTGGAGAACTCTCTGGATGCACAGGCCACCGAAATCAAGGTAGAGCTTATTGAAGGGGGAAAAAGGCTTCTCCGCGTAACCGATAATGGGTATGGAATGAGCCGGGATGATGCTCTGCTTTCCTTCGAGAGACATTCGACGAGCAAAATCGCGACAGAAGCCGATCTTGACCACATCAAAACTCTTGGATTTAGGGGAGAAGCCCTGCCCAGCATTTCTGCCGTCTCTCACATCACACTGCAGACTTCTGAGAAAAATGGATCCAGCGGAACATTGATCGAACGTGAAGGGGAAGATGTCCTTCGTGTTGAGGACATCGCTTTTCCTCACGGCACGTCCATTGAAGTGGCGGATCTCTTCTTTAACCTCCCGGCCAGAAAAAAATTCCTGCGGAGTGAGAGATCGGAACTGGGCCAGGTTGTCAAATATCTCACACAAGCGGCCCTGGCTTTTCCGGAGGTCCGGATCTCTCTCTCTCACGGAAAACGAAAAGTGTTTGATTATCCCCGAGTCGGCCAATTGAAAGAAAGAATTTTCCAGGTCTACGGTGGGGATATAATAGACAGGATTATGGAAGTGGATTATAAAGATGGACATTTGGCTCTCTTTGGCTACTCCTCCAATCCACCGACGGGAAGACGAGACCGGAAACGGCAGTTTTTTTACGTCAACAACCGGCCGGTGAAAGATAAAATCCTTCAGGCCGCACTCAATCAGAGCTATAAGAGTTTTTTAGAGAAGGACAATTTTGCCGAATCCTTCCTGTTCCTCAGTCTTCCCCTCACAGATGTGGATGTGAACGTGCATCCGACAAAAACGGAGGTGAAGTTTATCGATTCCAGTGCCATCTTTCGTTTTGTGCACAGAAGTTTGGAGCAGGCTTTGCTGAAAGCCATGGGTGTAAAAGAGATTTATCCTTCGCAGAAAGAGAAGGCACACGAGTTTTTTGTGTCGGAATATCAAAAAGACCCGACGTCTTTTGGCTTTAAAAAACAAAGACAGGACGACCAGGTCCTTTTCACTTTTCCCAAGTCTGAAAAATTTGATTCTACTCCTGTTTTAGGACAATACGACAATATGTATATCGTTGCAGCCGGAGAGGAAGAGCTGCTCATTATCGACCAGCACAACGCCCACGAAAGAGTTTTATTTGACCGCTATGTTGAAATTGACAGCCAAAAAAAATGGCCGCAGAAACTGGCCCTCCTTCCCATAGTTTTTGATCTGTCTCCTTCTCAGATCGAAAGTTTTGAAGACGGCCGCGAACTGCTGGAGGGATTGGGCTTCCGGCTCGAAGAAATGGGCGGGCGCAGTTATGCTCTTAAGGAATATCCCGGTATCTTTAAAGAGGACGAAGCGAAGGACATTTTCATATCCCTCCTTGAAGATGTCCAGGAGGAGAAAATTGATGAAAAAAAGCACAAACTCCTGGCAACCTTAGCCTGTAAGACAGCCATTAAAGCCGGAGAAGTTCTCTCTAGGGAGAAGATGGAATATCTCGTCGATGAACTCTTCAAGACATCTAATTTTTCTTTGTGTCCGCACGGAAGGCCGATTACAGTTAAAATCCTCAAAGGAGAAATCGAGAGGGGACTCAAAAGAGCCAAAAATTGACAACTTCCCCCTGTTTTGCTAATATTCCATGACACTTTTAGAGTGAGTTAATCCTGAATGGCGGGGAGTGGCGCAGCCTGGTTAGCGCGCCTGCTTTAGGAGCAGGAAGTCGTCGGTTCGAATCCGATCTCCCCGATTAAATATACGATTAACAGGCCAATAAAAGCGCGCCAGTAGCTCAGTCAGGATAGAGCAGCTGCCTTCTAAGCAGCGGGTCGGGAGTTCGAGTCTCTCCTGGCGCGCCATCTCTAATCCTTATTTTTCAAAGGATTAAGAAATTCCTTTCTCTTCTTTACTATATCTAGAACTGGAGAGAAGAATTTCTTTAAGGGCCTTAACGATTTCTGGAAGATAGCGCTTTCCGGATTCCTTTTCAATTTCCTCGAAGGCTCTCCAAGGTTCAATTCCGGATCTGTAAGGTCTGTCCGTTATCATGGCATCATAAGAATCAGCCACGGCGATGATTTTTGCTCCAAGCGGAATATTCTTCTTCTTTTCAGATGAGATTGAATCTGCTTCAAAATAATACTGATGATGTGCCAAAACAATCGGGATGGCTTCCGAGAGTATTCCTCC
Organism: Candidatus Aminicenantaceae bacterium; assembly: GCA_036446295.1. Taxonomy (GTDB): domain Bacteria; phylum Acidobacteriota; class Aminicenantia; order Aminicenantales; family Aminicenantaceae; genus JAUWVG01. The sequence continues at coordinate 459 of JAZFSR010000094.1, read as the reverse complement.
CACGAGCGATAAAAGCCGCGCTCCTTTTTCAGGATGTGTATCCATCAGTTCTTTTTCATCAGATGTTAGAGACGCGGCTTTCTTTACAATATCCAAACTGATTTCAGTCTTTCCAATATCATGGAGAAGTGCGGCAGTTTTGATGTTCTCTCTCTCATAAGAAGGCAATCCTAAAGACCGGGCAATATCATCCGATAAATTGGAAACCCGTACCGAATGGCCTTGTGTGTATTTATCGGCAGATTCAAGATATTTTGACAAAATCTCTAAAATTCCTATATATGCACTTCTTAATTCTTTTATTTTATTTTCTCTTTCTTCATACAGATACCCAATAGCAGCACTTGTTAAAATTAAAAAGGATCCCCATGCCAAAAGACTAAAAAAAACAGCACTTTTAATCTGCTCAGAAGTAAAAAATGAGGTCGGAGAAATTATGATGAAAATGATGACAACTAG
>JAZFSR010000093.1:0-3938 GCA_036446295.1 Candidatus Aminicenantaceae bacterium | reverse complement strand
GGGGAAAAAGAAAACTTAGGCTTATCGCCCCACCTGCGCACCTCTATATTGCTTTCAGAGTTTAATCCTTCAGGAACAGACTCATGGGGAATATTCGGGATATTCATGAGGATAGACTTTAATTCATCATCGATTGTCTTGAGCTTCTCTTCGAGAATTCCAGTCTCCTCGGAGACTTTTTTCATGGCAGCAATTTTCGACGAAGCATCTTTTTTGTCCTTTTTCATCTGGCCAATAAGTTTGGAGGTCTTGTTCAATTCAAAACGAAGGGCTTCGACTTTTTGCAGATGTGCTTTCTTTTCCGCGGTGAGTTTTTCAAATGGGGCGAGATTAATCTCCATCCCCCGGGAAGCCGTTTTCCTGATGACAAGATCAAGGTTTTCCTGTACAAATTTAACATCCAGCATGCCGCAGATTATATTAAAAAAATGGAACTCAGGCAAATTATTCAGATTTGACTCTGGGAAGGCATTAAAATATAGTTATAGGTCAATTCAAAGTCAATGGGCAAAGAATTTAAAGGTTATATTCAAGTTTACACCGGCCATGGAAAAGGGAAAACCACAGCCGCAATTGGTTTGGCTGTCCGGGCCGCCGGACATAAGGAAAAAACATTCATTGGACAGTTTCTTAAGGGCCAGGACTACGGCGAACTGCACGCGGTTAAAAATCTCTCACCACTCATCACCATCGAACAGTTCGGTCGGAAAGGTTTCTATCATGTCACCAAAGATCCAGATAAGGAAGACATCCAAAGTGCCAGGAACGGACTTGATAAATGTGAAAAAGCCATGCTCTCGGGAAAATACAGGATTATCATTTTGGATGAGATCAATGTTACAGTCTATTTCAACCTTCTCTCAGAAAAAGATATCCACTCTTTCCTGGACCAAAAGCCAAAAGATGTTGAATTAGTCCTCACGGGACGGTACGCCCCTGATTCCTTCATTGAAAGAGCCGATCTTGTCACGGAAATGAAAGAGGTCAAGCACTACTACGAAAAAGGAATCCAAGCGAGAAAAGGCATCGAAAAATAAAATATGCAAAGAGAGAAATTTGACGGCCTGGTTGAGGAAGCTCTGGAGAAGATACCGAAAAAATTCACTAAGCTTTTTGAAAATATCAATATCCAAGTTAAAGATAGAGCACCTCAGGACGTCCATAAGCAAACTGGCATTTCACACCACAGCTTGATTCTTGGGACATACCATGGAGTTCCCTATAAACACAGGGGCCCTTATTACGGCAACACACCACCTGATGTGATCACTATTTATCAAAAATCTATAGAAGACATTTGTATTTCAGAGGAAGATGTTAAAAATAAAATCAGAGAAGTGGTTCTTCATGAGGTGGGACATTACTTCGGGTTGAAAGAAAAAGATCTCAAGGATATCGAAAAACGATAATTTCACTGGGAGGTTTATGATGAGCCATGGATTCAAAGGAATCTTCACACCCCTGACGACACCTTATGAAGATAATCACATCTCTCCAGAAAAACTGAGAGAGAATATCGAAAAATACAATGATTTTGATCTTTCGGGATATCTGGTCCTCGGCTCAACAGGTGAAAGCGTCTTCCTTTCGGATATGGAATCTGAAGAGCTCGTCAAAACAGCTAAAATGGCGGCAGCTTCTGATAAAAAAATTATTGCCGGTACGGCAAAAGAATCCACGCAATTGACATTGGAATTTACCAATAGGATGGCCGACAAGGGCGCGGATGCGGCTCTAATCCGCACACCAAGCTACATGAAATCATTGATGGACAAAGAGGCTCTACACACATACTTTTTGACGATAGCCGATGCAGCCAAAATCCCGATAATCATCTACCATTTCCCACGCAGCACGGGGCTAACAATATCCTCAAAACTTATCGCCGATCTTTCTGAACATCCCAACATCGCCGGTCTCAAGGACAGCTCTGGTAATATGGCCTTTCTTGGTGAAACTATTCCTCAATTACATCCCAATTTCGATTTTCTACTAGGAGCGGCAAGCATTTTCCTTCCCGGCCTCATTATGGGAGCCAGTGGAGGAATCATTACGCTGTCCAGCATTGCTCCATCCCGGTGTCTCAGACTCTTCTCCCTGTATAATGAGAAAAAATGGGAAGAGGCCGTTACACTTCAGTTTGATCTTATTCCGCTAAATAAAGCCATTATCGAAACCTACGGCATCCCCGCCACTAAATATGCACTCGACCTCTTGGGATATCATGGGGGAGCCTGCCGTCCTCCTCTCCGTTCACTAGAAGAGAGAGGGAAACAGGAGATCAAAGCACTTCTCCAAAAACTTAATCTGCTGTAGAGTTAGGGTTTATTTTTCCAGTTTGGCTATGCCCTCCAGATCGAGGGTTTTTGCCACGGCGATAAGATCAGACGTATCACTGAAATTTTTGCCTTCAATCTGAATATAAAACCTATCAATGATAAGAATAATGATATCGACACTTTTATCCTTCCGACTGTATTTTTCTGCCCCGGGATAACCTTTTATAGTCAATTTTTTTATGTACTCGTCAGACGTATCTATCTCCATACTCATGGCCATCTTTATCCCGGCATAGATCATAGGAGCGTATCCCCCATCTACAAGGTTAATTTTGAAGGATTTTTCTTCTAATGAATAGCTTCTTTCGGCCTGACTCATAGAAAACGTCCCCATCGACATTGTCCTTCCCACTGCATCCCCCTCGGTATTCCAGCCTTGTAAATCGACAAGGAACGGAACCAGTTCTTTCCAGTTGACCGGTTCGATAGGTTCCTTCGTCTGAGCCCGGACAGACAAAAAACCCACAAGAAGCCCAAAGAAAATAAAACAAAAGATTTTTTTTATTTTCAAATTTATCCCTCCTATTTGCTATTAAAGGACCGTGCACCCCACTCCGACTACACTTCACCTGCGTTATCCGAGCAGTTAGCTCAGGCAAGGCTTACCTGCAGCACAAGAAACTACCCTGCTACCGCTGCTACCTTCCGGTCCTGACGGGATTTGCAGAGAGACCTTTGCGCAGGGCCCACACCTTCAACACCACTTTCTCAGACACAGCCCAGACGAAGCCCAGCCTCGGAGGGGAATTCAATTCCACTATAGCGGATTGTGGATAACAGGGCACCGCTAGCTCCCCATCTAGCACGGTCCTACGATTTTTAATCTTAAACAATATTTTTTTAAAAGAACAAATCTGCATTAAAACCTTAATGCAGCTCCGGCTCGTAAAATAAAACCATTCCAAAAGCTGGCTTCTCCCTTTAGATGCAGCGTAGGCAAAATCTGAATCCTCAAACCAAAACCTGCTTGGAACAGCGGGAAAATATTGGGGAGATTCACATCAATCTCTTCTTCAGCTTCCTTAAAAGTTTTGATCACCTGATCCTCAATCTGTTCGGAAGGGCCGGTCCATGTATATGTTCCTGTATAATTATAGCCGAATTCACCTCTTAACGCACCAACTCCAAATCCTAGAACAAAATACGGAGAAACCGGCCAGCGTGGAACCATATCCCATCGGAAGCTCAAATTCGTCAGAAGAGGCCTGACTTCCAGATAAATCTCGGATTCAACTTCTGCGTAGCTCCCGTTTGAAAAATTTTGCCTAACCGTTCCCTGAACAATCAGATTCATCCGGTTTTCCTCAATGGACACTCCAATGCTGAAAGGAGTTCCCCTGCCTTTAGGATAGAATCTAAACTCTACTCCATAGTTATTCCCATCGGAATCAAAAGTAAGGCTGTGTTCATAGTCAGCATTGTAGATCCCCGGATACGTATCACTGATTTGACGAAAAACTACATCCCGGATTTCCTTTCCCAAGCTATCGCTCAATTCTGTGGCAAACCAGCTTTTAATCAAGTTGGCCGACCACATTGAATAGTGAACATCAATCTCAAATTTTCCCTCCAAGCTATCTTTAGGAAGTTCGGGAAGTT
>JAZFSR010000092.1:0-4281 GCA_036446295.1 Candidatus Aminicenantaceae bacterium | reverse complement strand
ATCAAATTTATCTTTGCCAGTCGTCAGAGCAATTTGTTTATCCGAAAAACCGAGTTGTTTTGCCCTGCGAAGGAGTCCTTCGGTCAGACCCTTAAATCCTTGTTTATTTATCTCTTCATTCAAATCCACAATATTTTTGATTTTGGCCAGAAACCATCTGTCAATCTGGGTTAAATCATGGATCTTATCGATGGGATATTTTTTCAGGGCCTCTGCCACACCAAACACACGGTTATCCGTTGGCTCCTTCAACGCTTTTTCCAAGTCATCAAAGACAATGTCATTGCACACGACGCCATACATTCCAACCTGCAGCATACGGATGGCTTTCTGGAGTGTTTCCTCGAAGGTCCGGCCGATGGCCATGACCTCACCCACACTTTTCATCTCGCTGCCAATTTTTTTTGAAGCCCTCCTGAATTTTATGAGATCCCACCGGGGAAGTTTGACCACCACGTAATCCAGAGCCGGTTCGAAGCAGGCCATCGTGCTTTTTGTAATGGAATTTTGCAGGTCGATCAAAGAATATCCGAGAGCCAGTTTAGCGGCGATAAAAGCCAGAGGATAACCTGTGGCCTTGGAGGCCAAAGCACTGCTCCTGGACAATCTGGGATTAACTTCGATTATCCTGTAATCATCACTTTTTTTGTCCAGGGCAAACTGGATATTGCATTCACCTACGATCCCCAGGTGACGGATAACTTTTATCGAAATATCACGGAGCTTATGATACTCAAAATTGCTCAAAGTCTGCGAGGGTGCAATGACAATGCTTTCCCCGGTATGTATGCCCATCGGATCGAAATTTTCCATATTACAGACCGTGATACAGTTTTCATGCTGGTCACGAACCACCTCATATTCGATTTCCTTCCAGCCTTCCAGGTATTCTTCGATAAGGATCTGTTTAGTAAACGCAAAAGCCTTTTTGGCGCGTTCGGCTAACTCCTCTTTGTTGTTTGAAAGGCCAGAACCCAATCCGCCTAGAGCATAAGCCACTCGAGTCATAACAGGATACCCGATCTTTTCCCCTGCTTTGAGTGCCTTTTCCACAGAGGATACGGCTAAACTTCTCGGAACATTCACCTTGATTTCTTTGAGTTTTTTAACAAAATATTTTCTATCTTCGCAGTTCATAATGGCCTGAATAGAAGTTCCGAGGACCTTGATTTTATGTTTTTCTAAAATGCCTTTTTTGTAAAGTTCCACTCCACAGTTGAGAGCGGTCTGCCCTCCAAAGCCAAGAAGAATCCCTTCAGGTTTTTCTTTTTCGATAATCTTCTCGACAAAATCGGAAGTCACAGGAAGAAAGTAAATTTTTTCAGCCAATGAGTCGGATGTTTGGATAGTGGCAATATTGGGATTCACAAGAACAACGGTGATCCCCTCTTCTCTAAGGGCTTTTATGGCCTGGCTTCCCGAGTAATCAAACTCCCCTGCCTGACCGATTTTTAGTGCACCGCTCCCTAATATAATTACTTTTTTCATTTGTCCACAATCTTTAAAAAATCGTCAAACAGAAAAACCGTATCTACCGGACCTGGCGTATGCTCAGGATGAAATTGGACTGACATACAAGGTTTGGTTTTATGGCGGATTCCTTCGTTAGTCCTATCATTGACGTTTTGAAACCATGGAATCCAATCCTTTGGGAGAGTCTTCGTTTCTACGGCATAGCCGTGGTTTTGAGACGTGATATAGCACCGCTTTGTTCCCACCCTAAGACTCGGCTGATTCTGACTCCTGTGGCCATATTTCAGCTTATAGGTATTGGCTCCGGCGGCCAGGGCTAAAATTTGGTTTCCCAGGCAAATGCCAAGCGTGGGGATATTTGATTTTATACACTTTTTCACGTTATCGATGGTTTCCTGGCACATCTTCGGATCTCCAGGCCCATTGGAAATAACAACCGCGTCAAATTCCAACTGGAAAAAATCATAATCGTAGGGCACCCTGATAACCTGACAATTACGCCTTATCAAGCTTCTGATAATATTGTTTTTCACCCCACAGTCGACGAGGACAATTTTTTTTTGGCCGTCCATGTTGTAGATTATGGGCTGCTCGATCGAAACTTCTTTAACAAGATTTGTTTTTGAGGGATCATAAAAATCCACATCTTCGTCAAACACTATTTTCCCGAGCATCGTTCCCTTCTCTCTCAAACGCTTTGTCAATGCACGAGTATCGATCCCAAACAAAGCTGGAATATTATGTTCGTTCAGCCATTGAGACAGGCTTTTTTTCGCGTTCCAGTGGCTGTAGTAAAAGGAATAATCTGAAACGATCAAAGCAGAGACATGAATCCTGTCCGATTCGAAGTGTTTGGCGAGCTGATCTTCAACCTCATCACCTGGGACGCCATAATTCCCAATCAGAGGATAAGTGAAAGTCAGGATCTGGCCCGTGTAACTGGGATCGGTTAAAGACTCACAATAGCCCACCATTCCCGTGTTGAACACGACCTCCCCCGAGATCGATTTTTCATGCCCAAAAGAATAGCCACGATAAATTGATCCATCTTCCAAGGTCAATTCATATTTTTTTTGTGATTCGATTTTTGGAAAAAAGGAGGGGGAAAGTTTACTTTTTTCTCGAGATTCTGATGTCTCTCTTTTCAATTTTAGATAACTTATAGCACATGACAGGAACCAGGTCAAAAACTATTTCTATTTTATTTCCGTGATTTGAAGAATAGGCCTCAATTATTTAATTTTTTCAATAACCTCGCCACATTCAAGCATCACGTCTCCAAAATAAGGGTTTCGTATCTTTTCAGAATCGCTGAACCAATACACACCTTCGTTGTCTAAAGCCATCGGACAGAATTGGGCATAGGCCGTAACGTTCGACAAGCCGAAAAGTTTCAAACTATCATAAAAAGTCAGATTGAAGTGTGCAAACTCGATTCTCTGTTTTTCGATGTCAGACAAACTTCCAATGGAAGTGATAGTTTTTTCCAGAGTCACCAATTGTTCCATCCAAATCATATGTGGATCGCCTTTCAGTAATCCCATATCTACGGCCTTTATTGTGCGGCTAACATCATTGGCAGATTCACTCACTAGGGCTGCATTGGAGGCAACAAAAGCATCCTTCATTATCAGGTAAGATTTGAAAACCTGGGTTAACTGAGCTTTGAATAGAGGATCGGTTTTTACGGGCTCTTCTTTTTTAGTGGTTCCCATATCCATCTTCGACATGTCATGAGGTGTTGATCCAGCACCCCCTTCCGGATTCATCATACTTGGTAATCCTTGCAATTGAGATGCGGCATCAATTTTAAAAACTCCATTTACAGCTATTTCCTCTCCTTCTTCTAAACCTTCAGAGATCACATAAAAAGCACCCGCTTCAGGGCCTAGCACCACCTCACGGTATAAAAATGAAGGTGTTTCACGATTTTGAACTTTGATGTAAACCACAGCACGTTTCCCTGTCCATAAAATAGAGGATTTGGGAACGATAATTTTGTGGCTTTCTTCAGCAATTTTTGACTCAAGTAAACCGGTAGAAAACATTTCCGGTTTCAGTGTCAATTTGGGATTCGGCACTTCGACTCGAACTTTGGCCACGCGAGTTTGACCGTCAATAAACGGATCAATGAAAGTCACCTTTGCTGAGAATGTTTTTCCAGGAAATGCTTGAATTGTAAAATCTATTTTGTCTCCCAATTTTATCCACGGCAGATCGCTTTCGTAGGCATCAAATAGTGCCCAAACTTTAGTCAAATCAATGACTTCAAATAAAGCCGTCCCTTCTTTTATATAATCCCCAAGGGCTACATGCCGCATAGTTATAGTGCCGGAAATGGGCGATAAAATGTCGAAATAAATTTGCGGGTCGCCTTTTTCCTCGATGGCTGAAATTTGTTCGTCGGTCAAATCCCAAAGCTTTAATTTACCTTTAGCGGCGGTATAGAGTGAAGGGCGGGTTTCTTTAAATGATATCGCCTCAAGTAACTCGCGCTGTGCCGTCACCAATCCGGGTGAATATATGGTAGCCAGTTTTTCTCCCCGTGTTACATTTTGCCCGGTAAAGTTCACAAACAGCTTTTCTATCCGGCCTCCAAATCGGGCGGTCAGTTCTGCTATGTTACGCTCATCTGCCTGAATTTTTCCATTTAAATAGACCGTTTTACTCGGAACACCTTTAGCCACTATCATTGTTTGAATAGAGGCCAGTTTTGCAGCCGCTTCGGTCATCACAATTTCATTGGGATCAACATCGTCACCGCTTGAACTCATAGATATCAAAGGGATAAGGTCCATTCCACAAATG
>JAZFSR010000091.1:0-6981 GCA_036446295.1 Candidatus Aminicenantaceae bacterium | reverse complement strand
TCGATTTTATGGCTAAATATGATCCGTCTTTTAAGGGACAGCCGCACAGAAATATATGTGCTGTCCTGATGTTTTCCAAGTTCGACAACCTGGCTGCGGGAACCGGAATCGAGAGTGGAACCCCCACCTTTCCACAGCCTGCACAAGCGGCCCGAACAGCCGGAGCTGGTGGTGGAGGGATGAGGATGTTTATGCGGGGCGGCAGACGTGGACAAGCGGCCGCAGCTCCTGCGCCAAGGCCTACCGATCCGCAGCCCATATCGACAGTGGGAAGTGATGCATCTCTTTTCAAGGACGTAAGTGATAAATACAAAAGCATCACAAAAATAAACAGTGCTGTCTCTGAAAAACCTTTCGGTTCTTTCCTGGAATATGCCTATTTTCAGACTCGGGTGCCATCCTTTTCCGCCAATCTCTGGTCATTGAGGGACGATGCACCACCGGCCAAGCCGGCAGCCAAGAAAAAACAGATGACTGGACAGGGTGGCGAGAGCGGACGAACGCAGACCCGGACGATGGATAGAAGTGCGATGATGCAGCGGTTTTCATCTGCACGAGAGGGGGGAGCCGGTTCAACGGCTGCATCCTCTACCGGAAACGACGAAAAATGGCTGAAATGGATCGACGATAAAAATGAAGGCAAGGGATTTGTCAACTGGACAAAAGTCAACCATGCACAGTTGGGTGAAGTTGAAGTTGGCGGTTTTGTGCCCTACGTGCGTGTCAATCCTCCGGCAGATATGATTCCGGATTTGAGCAAAAGCCATGCTGAATTTGCCGTCTACCTTGCTTCCCAGTTCGCCGAGATTACGATGGATGAGCCTGAAGTCGAAAAACTGTCTTCCAATCTTTTCCGTCTCAAGATCAAGGTTCACAACAATGGAAAATTTCCCTATGTCACCGCGATGGGAGCAAGGACAAGGAATATCACCGCGATGATGCTGAGATTAAAATTTGAAAATGATAAAGATATGAAACTTTTTGGAGGGAATAAGCGAGTAGATATTTCAACGCTGGCATCCGGTGCCGAGCAGGAATTCACCTGGACTATTATTTCACCTCCTGGAAAACAAATCGATGTTACCTTATGGGCAAGAAACGGCGGCGGGACAACAAAGAAAACAGTTGTCCTTAAATAAGAGAGGAGGAAAAAACAATGCTAAACAATAGAAAAATAAAACAGATTTTGATACTGTCGTTGGCTTTTGTGGTGTTTGCCGGTTCGGCTCTCGCTTCAGGATCTGCTCAAGAGTTTTTTCCACGCAAATGGAACACTCGTGTAGTAGACCTGAGTTTTAACCACTACTATGACTGGAAAGAGATGGAATCGGCCATGCGGAAGCTGGAGAAAGCGTTTCCCAAGTTTTTAAAGATGCAGTCTATCGGAAAGAGTTTTGAGGGGCGTGAGCTCTGGTACATGACGATAAACAATCCGGATACAGGCGATGAGATGAGTAAATGCGGCTTTTATATGGATGCCAATATTCACAGCCTGGAGGTCCAGGGCGGTGAGGTCGGACTCTATACCATCTGGTATCTTATGGAGAACTATAAATACAACGACTACATCCGGAATCTTGTAGATGAACGGGTGTTTTACATCTTTCCTGCGGTCAATCCTGACGGACGAGATGCGTGGCTGCATTTGGATGGAGCGGCGCGGTCCGGGAATGTCCCCATGGACAGCGACAATGACGGCCTCTATGATGAGGATCCCCCGGAAGATCTGGACGGTGATGGAGAAGTCGGATCGATGTTCATCAAGGTTGAACTTGGAAAGGGAACCCACCGTCTGAGTGATAAGGGTGACCGTATGGTTCCGATCCAGACGAACATCCCTTATAAAGAAGACGAAAAGGGTGACTATTTAAGTATTGGAAGTGAAGGGATCGACAATGACGGCGACGGCCGCTATAACGAAGATGGATTCGGGGGTTACGATGCTAACAGGGATTGGCCTTCATACTGGCAGCCGAGTTATATCCAAGGTGGAGCCGGAAATTATCCTTTTTCTTGGCCGGAATCCAAGGCCACCAGAGATTTCTTCTACTCTCATCCGAATATTGCCGGTGTTCAGGCGTTTCATAATACTGGAGCGATGATTTTACGCAATCCTGGAGTGGCCCTGCATGGAGAAATGATGCCGGGAGACCTTGTTGTAATGGATGAAATCGGGCGGAAAGGTGAAAGAATCGTTGAGGGCTACGACTACATTATTATCTGGAAAGATTTGTACTCTGTTTGGGGAGGATTTATCGATTATACCCTAGATATGTTGGGGATTTACTCTTTCTCCAATGAATTGTGGACCTCACGGTCTGACCTTGATGGAGATGGGCAGATCACGCAGGAAGAGAGAGAGTTTTTCGACCGATATATCGATTTGGATAACAAGTCCATTCCCATGCATACGATCGATCATCCCCAGCTCGGAGAAGTCATTATTGATCGAGGTAGTTCAAGGTTGTTTTCAAGGAGTCCACCGTTTTGGCTTCTCGAAGAAATGCTGCACCGGAACATGGCATTTTGCCTGCTTCATGCCGATGAAATGCCTATGCCGATCATCAAAAGTGTGAGTTCGGAAAAAATTTCCGGAAACCTCCATAGGGTAAAAGTGTCTCTTTACAATAAACGTCTGATGCCGACATTGTCTCAGGCTGCCATAGCCAACAAGGTTCAAAGACCGGACATCCTGTCTATCGAAGGGAATGTTAAAGTCCTGGCAGCAGGGCAGTCTTCTGGATCGGGTATGCCGGCGGGAATGCCACGGCAGTTTAGGCGGTTTTTCCGAGGTCGTGGTGGTAGTCCTGACGATGTGACCTTTATTGACCAGAAAGACCTGAAGAACTTGAAGCTGATGAACGGCGTGCCAAGCAGAGGAGAAGTTATTTATCATTTTCTCGTTGAAGGGAAAGGAAATATCACGATCAAGCTGGACTGCGTCAAAGGCGGAACCCACACGAAAACTTTTGACTTGAAGTAAATCTAAAGATTAGGATTTTCCCTAGCTGCTGGCCTGATCTGTTTTTTTTTCTACAGAAAAAACAGAGAGTCGGCAGAGTTCTGTTTTCCATCTCTATGGTCTTTTGTTTGGCGGTTTTTTACAGTCTGTTGGCCTATTTTGGCATTGCTCCCGGCTTGATTAAATAAATTCAACGGAGTTGAACACAGGGCTGAAAGGGGCTATCATTAATACGAAGGATTGATATTGAATTTCAGGATGCTTCGACAACAAAAAGTCAGATGGAGTTTTATTTTTTGTGTGCTCTTTTTCCTGATACTGTTTCCATTCCTCCATTCACCTCTTTCCGCCAATCCCGTCTGGGGAGAAAGGATTGTTCTCACACAGCCGGATGGAACTCTTATCGAAGGCTTCATTTTTGGGGACGAATTTCATGTGAGAATTGAGTCTAGAGAGGGGTACACTTTAATCCGGAACGACAAAACCGGACAAATCGAATACGCTGTGCTCTTAGGAGATCGACTTATTCCTTCTGGATTGGTCGCAGGTGCTGTCCGTCCACTTCGTCTGCAGCGGATCAGCTTCCCCAAACATCTCAGCGACCGGACATACAGAATTGCTGAAAAGCGTAAACAAAATCCGCTGGATCTGCATGATGTTGGAACCTCGACTTTGGAGAAAAGAACATCTGTGCAGACACTGACAGGCACAAAAAAAATATTTGTCGTTTGTGTCCAGTTCCAGCCCGAAAATTCTCCTCCTAATCAATGGTCCACCGGCCTATATCCCCCCGGCAATTTCAATAAACGGCTCTTTGACAGCGGGCTATCCATCAGTTTGACGAATTTTTACAAGGCTCAATCCTACGGACAGTTTTGGCCCGAAGGATACACCTATCCCAGTTGGCTAACTCTTCCCAATACAGCCTCGGAATACAAGGAAGACGGGGACTGGCAAACTGTTATCGGGGATGCCTTGGATACTATAAAATATGAGAATCCTCTCTTTGATTTTGCTCCATACAGCAACGATGGAGAAATGGATATTGTTGTTATTTGGGCCGGGACCAGGGAATCGTGGTCGACATATTTCTGGCCGAAGATGGGGGGGAGTTTTCTCAACAAGTATGGGATCCGGGTCAAATACTATAATGTTGTGAATGAAAGACTTTCAGGAGGAGCAGAAAATACAAGTATCAGCACGTTCTGTCATGAGTATGCGCATATGACAGGAGCTCCGGATCTCTATGACTACAGCGATTTCCAAAATAAACCCATCGGCCTTTACGGCATCATGGCCACTTCAGACTATCGAATTGGATTCTGCGGTTATATCAAATCGGAAGTATACGGATGGGTAGGTGCAAATGAGATTATCGATGGCGGAGAATTACAAGTGGATGCTCTCGGGCTGTTTCAAGTATCAAATCCGAGATTGTATAAAATATATATTGATTATCCGATGGAGTACCTGCTGTTGGAGAACAGGAATAATGGTTCTCATCCCCTCTATGAAAATTATCCAAACCGCCGAAGCGGTCTGCTGATCACTCATGTGGATGAAAACTATACCCCGGCAGATTGTCTGCCAAGCTTTCCTTTTTACGGTGTCGAAGCCATTTGTGCCGAGCTGGATCCCCGAATTTCATCTTTAAGTCAATATAAGTGGAACTGGGATAAAATGGTCTGGTCCGCCGATTTTGGTAATATACAGATAGGCCCATCTTACCCTGATGATAAACCAGCCGGATCCTTTTTGAAACTTTCCTCTTCCGGTAACGAAGAAAATGTTATCTATAGAAATACTCAAGGTCATAGAGACAGTTCCGATGTCCATATCAACGACATCAGCACTTCCGGAAACACGATGAGTTTTTCTGTGTCAAAAGCCAGCTACACCCTCACCCTCAGTGCCAGTCCTGGGGGGACAACAATTCCTTCTCCCGGCTCTCGTGTCTATGACAAGGGAAGAATGGTGACCGTTAATATCCTTGAGGATCAGTATCATTCATTTATCAAATGGACGGGGGATGTGCAGTCAATCCAGCCTGACTTGAGTTTGATATCCGTGCCAATGAATTCTGATATAAGTCTTTTTGCCCACTTTCAAAAGATCCATAAACCTCTGGATGTTGAGGGAGAGCGAATATTGAACCGCTCTCTTTCTCAGTCTGAATACATAATCATTCTTAAGTGGAAACCCAATCCGCTCAACTCAAGCAATCCCCTCAGTAAATACAGGATCTACCAACTCGTCAATAACCAGTGGCACTCTTTTACAGAAGTCAGTGTAACAGCGACCGAATTTTGGCAGCGGAATGTAGATAAAGAAAAGGTTTATCAATATAAAATTGTCGCTAAAAATGCAAGAGGAATAGAAGGCGAACCGGCCTACTTCACCATAAATAAGTTGCCTGAATAATTCAGAAAAAATGTCTAAATAAGATGAAAAAATCAAATATAATAATAAGTGTTCTTATAGGAATCTTTCTGCTTTTTGCGGCTGAGGGGTGTTCCCTATTCCGGTCTTCCGAGGTTTTTGAATGCAGCCTCGTCGAACTCAGGGAAAATCCCGTTTCCAAGTATTATGACGCTGTTGTTAGAGTGGAGTACATGGACCTCAGCCAGCCCTTAAAATCCCGGTTCTATATCACAACACCAAGCCGTCTCATAGAGATGATGAATTTAACTTACACCGAAGATGGAGAGTCTGAAGATCTGTTGGAAGTCGGGGATATCTTTATTGTCCCTCTACAAAAACCGGACTGGAAGTTTTTCATCCGGGATGAGAATGACATATACTGCTCTCACAATTTCTGGGATCAACTGCCAGTCTCCGACCAGTGGCATCCTACAAAATCTGAGGCGATGGATGTAGCGATGAGCATCGAACTCACAGAAAATGACGGATTCTTGAAGCCATTGCCAAAAGATCTTCCTGTCGAATGGGAGCTGGCCGAGGAAGAACTCCCTGAACCGGATTATCCCGTTGGAACGCTTCTCTTCGACAAAATAAGGGGAGATATCATCAGGGAAGAGATTTTAATTCAATATACTTATTTGACTGAAGAGGAAGAACTGGATCTCGATTTGATGTCTCCCATAGATGCCCTTTTCGAGTGGGTTGAATGGGCCAAAGACCAGGGGCAGGTCGGGACCGTAGAGGATCGTCAGGTTGTCTTTTGGGATATGGAGGGGATGGGGGGTTATGGCTGGTCTTTCCGGTATGTGTATATTGAACAGAATATGGTTGTGGAAGTGACCGTTGATGCCGATCCTTTCGAGTGGTTGAAGACCGAGCAGGATAAAGCTGTTGAAAGACGCACAGAAAAGGTTTTTCTCAGATACGGATTTGGCCCCATCGGCGAACCGGAATGGCAGATTTTGATCGAAATCCGTTTAAACAGAGACGGTGTTTTCTTTAAAAGATCGCGGCAGGGCATCACCATAGAGAAAGCGTTCAAACTGGAAGAATGGGAATTCCGGGACGTTGAACGGTTTCTCCAGGAGAACCGTTTTCTTCTGCTCGAGTCACGCTCTGGTCCTCCAGGGGGAATCGATTCTTTTATTACCGTGCAGTTTGTTGGCAAAGTCCATACGGTCGAAATGAAGAATTTTAATGACCCCTATTTTCAAGCCATTGCTGAAAAGCTAAAGGATATTGTGCTGCCGAAGGTGGATGAGAACCTCTAACCAGAATTATTTATAAAACTGCCGACACCTTTCTTTAGACGTCATTTTTTTCTAGTCTTCTAGAATTAATCGGATAGCCCAACTCTGTCAAGTCGTTGACTCTCTTTTGGTGTTTTGACGGTGTCCCTCATCTCCGCATGATACAACCTATGATCACAGAAGAAGGGTGTTTAAAATGCCATTCGATACAGGCCTATTTTTTAAAAACTATAATCAGACATGTTATGGCTCAGGGCATCAGGAAAGTATTGGACGGAAAATAATAGGGGGCAGTGATCTATGACAAGTATTCTGATTATAGACGATGATAATTAAGTATGATGTCCC
>JAZFSR010000090.1:0-6292 GCA_036446295.1 Candidatus Aminicenantaceae bacterium | reverse complement strand
CATTTGATTAATATTCGTGAGGAATCTCCCACTTTGTCAATACTTCCTCGAATGGCGGATGAATCTGATTTGAAGCATTCGGTCTTTGAAATTGAGGTGGTTCTAGGTCTTAATCTTCCACACACGTATGAGGGCTATATTGAGAATCTGGATCGGAAGAACCGGCATGAACTGCTCCGGAAACAGAGAAAGATAGAATCACAAAAGGGTCTCAATCACAAGAGAGTGAACGATCCTGATGGAGTCAAAACAAATATCGATTTTTTTATAGAACTGCACAAAAAAAGCAGTTCAGCTAAAAGGGAATTCTGGCAGAAAAAAGGGATGGAGAAGTTCTTTCGAACTATCGCGGATCTTTTTTCTACAAACGGCTGGATCGAATTCAATGTACTGCATTTTCAGGATGACCTGGCTGCCATGCTCCTCAACTTTATCTATCACGACGAAATTCATTTTTATAATATTGCCTTTAATTCAAATTATGCCCCGTTTAGTCCCGGGATCTATCTTTTTAGTCAATCCATCCGCCGGGCTATTGACGACAATTTGAGACGTGCTGATTTCTTAAGAGGGAAGGAGAAATATAAATATTATTTAGGAGCAAAAGAGTGTAAAATAATGGACTTCACTTTGTCCAAAAAAGAGATGAATTCATGAAAATATGTGCTATAAGCTTTCACTGCTGCCCGTTATCCCCAGTGGGTGGCGATGGTGTCGGTGGGATGAATGTCTATCTTAAAGAATTGAGCACAGCTCTGGCTTGTGATCCCGGTACAGAGATTGATATTTTCACGAGAGACTGGAATTCGAGCAAAGTCGGAATTAAAAGGGTGATGCCTAATGTTCGAGTCATTCATCTTCCAGCGGGTCCGAAATGTTTTGTTGACCGCAAATCGCTCTATGGCTATCTTCCTGAGTTTGAAGAAAACCTCAAGAGGTTTATGGGTAAAGAGAAAAAAACATATGATGTGATCTACTCACATTATTGGCTGTCGGGTCTGGCAGGGGAATACTTGAAGCACTATTTTAATATCCCTCTTGTTCATACCTATCACACACTGGCTTTTCTAAAGAATCGAGTTTCGAATGAACCGGAACACAGAAACCGGGTGCTAACAGAACGGCATCTTTCACATGCAGCAGATTTAATCATCTCTTCGTCTTCTGAGGAAAAAAGGAATTTGATGGGAGAATTCGGAGTCTCCCAAAAGAAAATCAAAGTCATCTATCCCGGTGTCAACCATAATTTATTTTATCCGTCGAGGACAAAAACGGCCTTTCAGGAAACTGGATTTTCAGAAGACGATAAAATTCTGCTCTATGTGGGTAGAGTTGAACCTATCAAGGGTCTCATGACGATCATCGAAGCGTTTGCTATACTCAATAAATCTCGTAATCCTCTGAGTAAAAAACTTAAACTTATAGTTATTGGAGGAGGAAAAAAGGACTCTGAACTTTCTTATAATCCTGAGGCCAAACGCATAAAGGCGGCCGTAGAGACTTCTGGCTTAAAAGAAAAAATTGTTTTTCTGGGATCAAAAGAGCAAGCGGCTTTAAAAGAGTTCTATTCTGCTGCTGATGTGCTGATTGTTCCTTCACTATATGAATCGTTTGGTTTGGTTGTAGTCGAAGCTTTGGCCTGTGGTACTCCGGTACTCGTCTCTAAGGTGGGGAAAATGAGGACTATAGTCAAAGAGGGCAAGAATGGATTTTCTTTCGCTCCGGGCAGTCCAAAAGTTCTAGCAAATGGAATTAAAGAATTTTTCCAGAAGAAGGATCTACTCTGGGAGGAAGCGAAAATCCGGCAGGACATTATCGACCGGTTTTCATGGGATAAAACAGGGAGAGAGACTCATCGAGTTTTTGCCGGCTTGAAGCACGAAAAGATCCTTTCTACCACAGAATTTCGACCCGATGAAATCCCTCAGCTAGTTTAAAATCCTCTCCCTTAGCCAAATCTACGGCTCTTGTACACAGCCATTTTTCCATTTCGACCGCAAAGGTTTTCTTGATTTGACTTTTATGGCAGCGCAGTGCTTTGAGTTTGATATCAAATGTATCTGTGATGTCAGTGCGAAAGTTGATATCGCTGTCTTCAGATGCCCAGAGCCACAGTTCATTTACTTTGTGGGGTTTCAGGCCTTCTTTGATAAAATCGGGATAGGCCCATACATCTCGAGCATAGGGAAATACGGCATCAAGGACCACTTGGCCGACAATCCGATGGTCTCTGTGCCAGATATAACGTCTGTACGGATCAGATGTAATAATTAATTCAGGGCAGTAGGTTCTGATAAGCCTAACGATCTCTTTTCTAAATTCCGGGGTTTCATCGATATTTTGATCTTCATATCCAAGGAAGATGACCTCTTTTACTCCCAATATTTTGGCGGCCTCCCTCTGTTCTTTTTCTCGAATTTTGACCAAATCTTCCGGAATAACGTTTATATCATCTGTCCCCTTACTTCCGTCTGTACATACTATGTAAACAACTTCTCTGCCCTCCCTCACCATTGTTGCGACCGTACCGGCCGTTCCAAATTCGGCATCATCCGGATGAGGAGTTATAACGAGAACATCGGCTCTTTTATTGTTCATGTCTGTCCTTATTTAGGAATAAGATGCTGTAAAATTGTATAATATCTTTCTCTTTGATACAATTCATATCCCTCATGGTTTTTGTTATCCGAAATTATTTGAGTTCCGATTTTGATCGATTGGCCGATTTTTATGGAAGGACAGCTGAACCTTCATCTATACCAGGGAATAGTTATTCTGAGCTATTAGTACGGAGATTAAAGCGTCCTGGTTTTGATCCATCAAACAATATTTATTTGGCTGAGCAAAAGAGCAAGCTTATCGGGTATGCAGATCTGGTTTATGAAAAACGGATCAAGCGGGCTGTAGTGGATATCTTTGTTTCTTCTCCCCATCGACACCAGGGATTGGGAAGAGAGTTTATGGATCGTCTGATTAAGAGAGGCCGTGAACTTAGCGCCATCTCTCTCCAAGCTAATGTCCCTGAGTTTAATCAGGAGGCGTTCCCATTTCTTCTCAAACAAAAATTTTCAATTGTTCGGTATTTCCACAATCTTCAGATGGATATTTCCAAAAATTTATTTAAGGTTTGGGATTTTAAGGATAGTATACTCAAAAATTTTAGGATTGGAGAGGAAGAGGAACTCGCAGCCCTGCAGAACAAGATATTCTCTGGAAGCTGGGGATTCAATCCGAACACGGTCGAGGAAATCAAATATTATCTGCAGTTGACAAGCTGCCGAATGGATGAGGTGCTGTGTATTGTGGCTAAAAAGCAGAAGATCGGATACCTATGGCCTCATAAGCTTCCGAATGATAGCGGAAGGAGACGTATACGGATTCACATGCTCGGAGTAGATCCCGAATTTCAAGGACAGGGTTTGGGTAAAAAACTTCTTCAAACGGCCATTTATCATATGGAAAACCAGGGCGCCAAAACTGTCGAGCTCACAGTAGATTCTGAGAATACTCCGGCTGTGTCGCTTTATAATTCTTTAGGATTTACACTTAAGTCCAGAAGCCTCTGGTATGAAAAAATCCTTTCTTAAAAAAGGTTGTGATGGTAAAGAGAAGTGAATATAATAGGCTCTATTTTGGCATGAAAAGCGAACAAAAAAGCAACAAGGTGGAGGATAATTTTAATGAATAAAACCGAAGCTCTAGAAAAGATCGCACAAAAATTGCGAATTCACGCCTTCAGGATGACGACAGAATCTCGTTCAGGTCATCCTTCAACCTGTTCATCTTCAGCTGAACTGATGGCCTGCCTGTTTTTTGACGAAATGAGATATAACATCAAAAATCCGAATGATTGGGCAAACGATGAATTTGTCCTCTCTAAAGGGCATGCAGCCCCCATTTTATGGGCCGCTTATGCGGAAGCCGGCATTATTTCCACACAGAGTTTAAAGAATCTTCGAAAAATCACGAGTGTTCTTGAGGGACATCCAACTCCCCGGATGAAATGGATCAAGGCCGCAACCGGTTCCCTCGGTCAGGGATTGTCCGTGGGAGTCGGCCTGGCAGCGGCCATGAAACTCGGGAAATCCTCCAGGAGAGTTTACGTTCTCATGGGCGATGGTGAGTGTGCAGAGGGATCGGTATGGGAAGCGGCCAATGCGGCATTCCATCTCAAACTCCAGAATCTCTGTGCTTTAATCGATGTCAACAGATTTGGCCAATCCACGGCAACGATGTTTGAACATAAAACCAAAGCCTATGTCCAAAGATTTAAAGCCTTTGGATGGGATGTTATTACAGTGGATGGCCACAAAATAAAGGAAATTTTAGAGGCTTTTCTTTTTGCCGGAAAGAGTGAAAAGCCAACGGCGATTATCGCTCGCACCCTCAAAGGAAAAGGTGTTTCTTTTATGGAAGATAAAAACGGTTGGCACGGTAAACCACTGAGTAAGGACGATCTTCAAAAAGCAATGGAAGAAATGGGGCCTATGCCTCAGATTGATGCAAAAAAACTTGTCCGTAAACCCGGAAAAGTCATCGGTCCAAAGTTAATAAAAAGAATGAATTTCAAAAAAAATGTCTATGAGAAAAATACGGCCACTCGACGGGCCTACGGAAATGCACTCGTTAACCTAGGAGAAATAAACAATGCCGTGGTCGCTATAGATGGTGATGTTCAGAATTCAACCTATGTTGAGGATTTTTTTAGGGCTTTTCCAAAAAGATCTTATCAGGTGTTCATCGCCGAGCAGAATATGGTCGGTATGGGCATCGGAATGGCAGCTAAAGGATTTATTCCTTTTATGGCCACTTTCGCAGCCTTTTTAACTCGGGCTCATGACCAGATTCGCATGGCTGCCTATTCTTTTTCAAACATAAAAATTGTCGGTTCTCATGTCGGCGTGAGCATTGGAGCCGATGGGCCGTCTCAAATGGGATTGGAAGATATCGCCGTATTCAGGCCTATTCCCCATTGTGTGGTGCTCTATCCTTCCGACGCCTATTCCACAGAATCCTGTGTGGAGTCCATAGCAAGATACAAAGGGCTGGCTTACCTGAGAACATCGCGTCCCGGAACTCCTCTCCTGTATAAAAAAGATGAAAAATTTCCAATTGGCGGTTCAAAAGTGATCAAGCGGAGCTCTAAAGATAAAGCCGTCATCATTGCGGCCGGTATCACTCTATTCGAAGCCTTAAAAGCATATGAAGAATTAAAGAGGGAAAATATACATGTGAGAGTGATCGATGCCTACTCCATAAAACCTTTTGACAAGGATTCCATCTCAAGGCATGTTGCGAAAGCCGGAAATAAGGTTGTTGTCGTAGAAGATCACTATCCGGAAGGAGGATTAGGAGATGCTGCCGCTTCTGCTCTTGCCGGGAAGGCTGAAATCCGTCATCTGGCCGTCTATGATCTTCCCCGTTCGGGAGAACCGGAGGAACTGCTGGAAAAATACGGGATCAGTGCCGCACACATCAAAAATGCTGTAAAAACAATACTCAGCACAAAATAGGCACAGGTTTCGATTATTTCCTCGGATTATAAAATATGCCGAGAATTTCAAACACACTTTTTCGGATTTTTTGTTGGCTTGGATTTATTCTTCTATTTTCCGGGTTTTCCTCAGAAAAAACGTATCGGAATTATGCAGATATCCCTGTATCTAATCAAGGCAAAGGAGTTATTGTTGTTGTCTATGATGGAGATACTGTCGGGATTGAATTTCCCGATGGCCAAAGAAGAAAAATACGCCTTATCGGTATCGATTCCCCTGAAACCAGTCATTCCGATGAACAGGTGCGGCTTTTGGCTCAACTATCAAAAGATTCGCATTTTATTATCTTTACAGAGAGCAGGTCACTGTGGAGTATGATTGGGAGCGGGAGGATAAATATGGGAGACTTTTAGCCTATTTGTGGACGGAAAAGAATGGACTGTTTAATGAATTTATCCTGGAAGAAGGATTTGCGTCAGCCTACCTTAGGTTTCCGTTTAAAGAAGAATACAGGCAGAAGTTTATCCAAGCGGAAAAATCAGCACGAATCTCCAATAAGGGGCTGTGGCGGAAAGAGCCCTATCCAATGGTTCCTCTTGAAAAAATTTCCGGTTATATTGGTCAGACGGCGGCTGTCCAATATATGTGTCAAGATATCCAAACAAAAGGACGGTTCTTTTTTTTGCAATCCGTCGGGAAGCGCTTCGGGTATCAGCAAATTCTTCGTGACATCTCTTTTGAGGTCGAAGCCGGGGATTTTATGCTCCTGTTGGGGAACAACGGCGCGGGAAAAACCA
>JAZFSR010000089.1:0-5701 GCA_036446295.1 Candidatus Aminicenantaceae bacterium | reverse complement strand
TATTTTAAAAAGTGTGAAAAATCCCAAGCTTCACATTTTGGAAACAAGTTTGGGATTCAAGTGGGAGGAAGAGGAACAAATGCCGGGAGATCACTCCTCTCATGATCATGATGTCGGAGATCCGCATATTTGGCTGGATTTTGACTATGATATTCAAATTGTTGAACAAATAAGTTCGATTCTCACTCAGATTGATCCATCGAATGCGTATTTGTACAGAAAAAATGCCAGAAACATCAATTTGAAATTGAGAAACTTAGACAATTTATACAAAGAGGAACTGAGCGGCTGTTCTCTCCGAACATTCATTTTGGGAGGGCATTCAGCCTTTGGATATATCGCTCAGAAATATAATTTAAATCAAGTCGCTGTCTACGGCTTGAGTCCAAACTCTTTGCCTTCTCCCAGGAAACTTGTTGAAACCATACGGATAGCAAAAGAACAAGGAGTAAAAGCTGTATATTTTGAAGCCATGCTCAGTGATGAAATTGCCCGAGTGATTGCAGATGAAGTGGGATGCCAAACGCTGGCGCTCAATCCGGGAGCAAATTTGAGTAGGACAGAATTCCATACAGGATTGAGTTTTTTTGATATAATGGAAAAAAATTTGGAGAATTTAAAAATTGGTCTCATTTGCAAAAAATTCAAAGATTTTGATAGACATCGATGATGTGTCATTCAATTATGGATACACTCCTGTTTTGAACCGTGTTTCCTTTTCTATTCGTTCGGGTGATTTTCTCGCTCTAATTGGTCCAAATGGATCTGGAAAGACCACTCTTCTCAAAACTATTCTGGGATTGCTCAAGCCTTCTCAGGGAGTTATCCGGGTTTTCGGCAGCCCAATAGGGGAATTCAAAAACTGGTACAAAATTGGTTATGTCCCCCAAAAAGCAACTCATATCGATCCCTTTTTTCCTGTTTCGGTCAATGAAGTTGTAGGGATGGGGCTCTTATCTGGAAAAAAGAATCCAAAGCCATCAAAAAAAAATGAATCCATTCAACTGGAGAAAGCACTCTCTGTGGTGGGGCTGGAAGATTTAAAGGATTGGCGAATCGGTAAACTTTCGGGCGGTCAGCAGCAGCGTGTTTTTATTGCCAGAGCTATTGTGAATAAGCCGGAAATTCTGTTCTTGGATGAACCGACGACTGGAGTGGATACACGAACACATGAGCATTTTTATAAGATGTTGGATGATCTTAATAAAAAGGAAGGAATGACAATTGTTCTTGTCACGCACGAAATCGGTATTATTAATAAACATGTGTCTCAGGTGGCCTGCTTGAATCAGAGTCTTGTTTACCACGGAACTCATTCTGAATTTTGCCGCTCAGAGGCGTTTAAAGAGATGCTTTCAGGGGGGCATCATGTGATCTCTCATCAGCATTGATAGGTAACGATGAATGCACTACTGACATATGGATTTTTCCAGAGAGCACTTTTTGCAGGAGTGTTTGTTGCGCTAGCCTGTGCGTTACTTGGAGTTTTTCTGATTCTGAGAAGAGATGCTATGATAGGGCACGGTTTGGCTCATATCATATTCGCAGGAGTTGCCCTGGGACTTCTTTTGAATATGATGCCCCTTATTGCTGCTTTGGCTGTAGGAATCTTAGCCGCCCTGGCGATCATGAGTCTCAAAGACAAAGCTGGAGTTTATGGCGATACTGCCATTGCTATCATGAGCAGTATTGGCTTTGCCGTAGGAATTCTTATTGTTTCATTCTCCAATAAATTTAATGTTGATCTTTTTGGCTATCTATTTGGTGATATCTTGACCATCGACTCTACGGAAGTTTGGCTTTCTATTGTTTTGGCTGGAAGTGTACTTTTTGTCATCATTCTCTTTTACCGCAGATTCATGTTTATGACGTTCGACCGTGAGTCGGCCAGAGCTGCGGGGATCAAAGTCAAAGGGTTGGATACTCTTTTGACAATACTCACAGCGGTGACAGTTGTGCTGGGGATGAAAGTTGTTGGATTATTACTTGTCTCAGCTCTTCTGGTTATTCCTTCTGCGGCTGGCCTTCAGCTTGCCTCCAATTTTAAAAAGGCCATAATCCTAGCTTCTCTAGTTGCGGTCCTTTCCGTTATATTAGGGCTTGTTTTTGCATTTTATCTTGATTTCCCTGCTTCAGGTACTATTGTGCTCATCTCTGCAGTCTTCTTCTTCCTATCGATTGTTGTTAAAAAAGGACACAAAATATTCTGACCTGAATTATTGATAAAAACTGCTGACACTTTCATTTATCTTCAAAGATATCAACTTGATAGTTTGATAATTAGCAATATCCCGGATTTCACTTGTTTATTGGATAGAAAAAATTGAATGTCAGCATTTTTTACCCCAAGGGGGCGAACCAATCTTACCACATCTGCTTCGTCATGACCCATTCGCGGTGGACAACCACAGCTTCATGGGACGATGCCTTGCATCTGTAGCAACCTCGGCCCGTTAATAATCCAGGTAAATCGAAAAAAAAAGCACTTGAATCCTCGAACCCTTTGTCGAACGAAGTGAGGCATATTTTAATCCAGTTTTAGAATCGTTTTTTCTTTGATGAGGGCGTTTGATTTTCTCTGTCTTGTAGTTTTTCAAAGGTTTCAGAGAACAGGGAATAGGATTTCTCCCCATAGAGGCAAAAAACAACTTCTTCAGGACATTCGTTTTTTTTAAGAAAATCCATTGTGGTTTTAAGCATGATTTCACTGCATCTTCGAATAGGGAAATGGAAAATTCCTGTACTGATAGCTGGAAAGGCGAGGCTTTTTATATTTGACTTTTTGGCGATATGAAGAGAGTTGAAAATCGCTCTTACGAGCTTATTGTCCTCATCTCCCTCCCCATAAACCGGACCGGCCGTATGAATGATATGCTTAGCTTGGAGATTTCCTCCTCCTGTGAGAACGGCCTCTCCAACTTCAATAGGGCCAAGTTTATTGCATTCTTCCTGGATAGAGGGTCCTCCGAACTTTCTGATGGCTCCAGCTACCCCCCCTCCGAGGATGAGGGATTTGTTTGCGGCATTAACAATGGCTTCAACGTTGAGCAGAACAATATTGCCCTCAATGAGCCTAATCTTTCTCCCATTACAGGTCCATTCATTCATTTTTGTCCCATCCAGATTTGGTGATTTAAAAAATGATCATACAGGAATTTATTTCAATATTCAAAAATATTCTATTTGGAATAAGCCTTCCCATTTAGATAGCATACGAGAGCTTATTTAAGCTCACTCAATATGACGGCTTTAATCTCAGCGCCTAATTGGTGAGCTTTTTTTATGAGAGATGAAGCCTGTCTTTCTGTGTCGGCTTTAAATTTTTTATCTTTAATCTCCGGAAGGTTAATTTTGACATTGTAATAAGCCCCCATGGCTCCAGCTTCTGCAGTAAGGGCCGCGACTCCAGCATCGCTTAAAGAATTTTTGTTTCCGTGTGTGACAACATCCTTGGCAATATTTAGGGCTTCTATACAATTTTCCAACACATGATAAGGAACGAGAGTGGCGTCTTTTGTGGCATTTTCGATAGCCTGCAATCTTGTTTCTTTCTGTTCATCTGTTTTTTTCTTCATTTTTAAGGCAACCATGACTCTATTAAATGCCTGAGTATCTAAATCGATGTCTCGAAGAAAGTTATCCTTTAATACTTGAGCTTTCACTGCCAGGTCTTTGACTCTCTCCTGAACGTCTTCATACCCTTTTTTTCCGACTGTCAAATTTGAGACCATAGACGACAACGAGGCAGACATCGCTCCACAGAGAGCCGCAATACTCCCACCTCCGGGAGTAGGAGAATCCATAGATAACTCATTAGCAAACTCTCTCAGGTTGAAATCGAGCAGGGAATTCTCAACCTCCTTAAATTGGTATTCAATGATCTTTTTTTTAGGATCAAATGGGGTTATGTCATTCAATCCCAATGATAGTACCGCTGCTTTAATAAGTTCCTCTTCTGGAATTCCAGGGCTTTTGCCCTGTTTGTTGATATAATATTTACCTGCCATGAGCATGGCTTCCTTTGGTATGAGGCCGACAAGTTCACTTCCTGTCACCCTGAGACCAATTTTCTCGGCTTCTTTAATGGCTTCATCAAAAACAAGATAAGGAGGGGAGATTTTATAGTTAGTAAAGTTGATGGAGATTTGTGCGATGCCGTACTCATCTATATACCAGCCGACGGCTTTGACGTCCTTGAATTTCCCAGGAACAAGGATGGCTTTTCCCTTTCGATCTCGGACGATATTTCCTAATTCGTCTCTCTTGGCCCGTCCTTTTTCTCTCAGGTTGAGGGCTATGTGTTGGGCCAGCTTCCGGTCATTTGTATTCAGATTTATATTGTAAGCGATTAAAAATTCTCTTGCTCCTATAACGGTGGCTCCGGTTTTTGGATTGAAAACGGGTTGTCCATAATCAGGGGCCCATTCCGGATCTTTAAATTTTTCCGGCAAGCCTTCAAATTCTCCAATACGGATGTTTGCGAGATTTCTCCTTTCAGGTTTTTGTGCGGCCTCCTCATATAAATAAACCGGGATCTTTAATTCATCGGCGACTCTTTTTGCAACGTCATGCGCCATTTTTACGCAGTCCTCCATTGTGACTCCGGTGACGGGGACAAAAGGACAGACATCTGTGGCCCCTATTCGGCTGTGTGCGCCGGTGTGTTTGCTCATGTCGAGAATTTCCGCGGCCTTCTTGATGGCTTTGAAAGCCGCCTCCTTGGCTCCCTCGGGAGTGCCGATAAACGTGACCACCGTACGGTTTGTCGAGTTACCAGGATCGACATCAAGAAGTGTCACATGCGGGGTTGATTCGATTTCTTTGGTTATGGATTTGATTTTTTCGAGATCTCGTCCTTCGCTGAAATTGGGAACGCACTCTACAAGCTTCATTGGCTGTCCTCCTTCTCTATTTTGAACAAAAAAACTCCATTGCGGTCATAAAATTCGACTTCTTCAAAACTATTGAGATAATCCGAGAGTTTTTCCTCGTCCCCGACAATGACTATAACGGGAGTGAGTAAAGATGTTTTGTTGACTGTTTTAAAAACATCATCGGAATTGACAAAACTCAAGTTTTCATAATAATTGTTCCACAGTTCATCCCCTTGATTAAACACAATTTTCTTCGATATCCTCAGGGCAAACTGCTCCATTGTGTTTATTGTAAGTGGGAAATTTCCGATGAGGTAAGATTTGGCCTGTTCTATCTCACTGTTGGGGATTTTATTCTGTACCGTATTTTGAATTTCTTTGGTAATTTCTATAACAGATGAATAAATCGATTTGGGCTGGACTTTAGCTCTGATGATGGCGAGGCCAAATAAGTTGAAGAATTCAACTTCACTGAACGTCCAATAGGCAAATCCTTTGGATTCACGCAGGTTCATGAAAAGTCGGCTGTTGGTGGTTCCTCCCAAGACTTGGTTGAAGACGAACAAAGGAAACATATTGTCTTTGACTTCAGTGGATAATATATTTCCCATGTAAATTGTGGCATCTTTGGCTCTTGGGAGGTCAACAAAACATATTTTTACTGCGCCATTTGGTTGAGGCGATGGAATCTTTTTTTTCTCTATGTCTTTTTTTTGCCATTGGTTGAAATTTAGGCTGACTTTTCGGGTGGCCGTCCGAAGGTTCAGATTTCCAATCAATAGGATCTGAGAATTATTTGGCCTGTAATATGTATCAAAAAAGGTCAA
>JAZFSR010000088.1:0-12698 GCA_036446295.1 Candidatus Aminicenantaceae bacterium | reverse complement strand
AGGCTTTGTTGTTCTTCAACTTGGACAAGAAGTTGCGCCACATCCTGGAAGGTTCTTTTTTCTTCAATGGCAGCGTTGAGAAGGTTTTGTTCTTTTTTTAGATTTTTGTCCTGAATAAAATACACAAGGATTATGGCCATCAAGACAAGAAGGAAAATCAACACCGTTTTCTGTTGCTTGTTTTTCTCTTGAACATGGGGTGATGGAGAGATTTGGACCTCTCTGATATCTTTTTGTTCCGGTTTTAAAAGGTTGACTCGTATCATGGCTTATTTCCCCGCATATCTTGTTGCGAGTCCGACAACAACGCCAAACTGGGCTCCCAATTCGTCAAAATATATGGAATCGAATTTTTTCTTGTCGTAGGTGATTTTTCGAAATGGATTCAATACTTTGGATTCGATATTGAATTTATTTTCGAATCGACCGGAGAGTTCGGACAGGTTGGATAGCCCGCCACAGAGGAAGATGAGATCGATTTTCCTTTCTTGTCCCTCTGCGCTTTCATAAAAGGAAAAGGTCTTGCTGATTTCCTCGAGCAAATTCTGAATATTCAAATTCAGGGCTGTCTTGGATTTGTCCAAAAGTCCGTTTTCCAGAGGAAATCCTTTCATGGCTTTTTCAGCATCATCGAATCCTATGTTCAGTTCTTTGCTCAAATTTTCTGTAAATAAGGAACCGCCGAGAGGAAGATCCCGGAAAAGCTGGGGGATTCCTTTTTCTGCAATAATGACATTTGTGAGACTTGCACCCAAATTTATAATGCAGATATTTTTTTCACGTATTACTTCGGGGTAGTTGATTTCAATCGTATTCAGCAAAGCAAACACATCCACCTCTATGGCTTCCGGATTTTTGTTTGCTTGATGAATAACATTTGTGTAATTGGCAATTTTGTCTTTTTTGGCGGCAACGAGAAGAATATCCAAATTCTGTTGTCCCAATTTTGACGGGAGGATCGCGTAATCTACATTTGTTTCCTCGTAGGGGTAGGGGATGCTGTGTTTTGCCTCCCAGAAAATGGATTCGGCCAATTCTTCTTTTTCCATTGCAGGCAGAGATAATTTCTTAATGATCACCGAATTACCGGAGATAGAGATGACAACATTTTTTGTGGAGATTTTATTTTCATCAAAAATCATTCTTATTGTTTCGGCCACAGCGGCCGTATCCATAATAGTTCCGTCTACAATAGCGTCACGGGGAAGAATTTCATACCCGAGTTTGTTGATGACAAAAAAGTCTGCTCCGCCTTTTGTTTTTCTGTTCAGCTCTGCGACTTTAATGGCGTAAGAGCCGATATCCAATCCAACGAGCTGGCTTTGACGGCCAATTCCTAACATTCTTTTTCGTTCTCCTTTTATTAAATTGAGTTTATGTTCGGATTTCTTTTAAATTTTTGTTTCAATTTCTCTTCCACATCTTTGGGAACGAGTCCTTCCAGTGTTCCCCCCAGCATCGCAACTTCTTTCACGAGCTTTGAACTTAAAAAAGTGAAACTGACATTAGGCATCATAAAAAGAGTTTCGATTCCCGGTTCTAATTTCATGTTCATGAGCGCCATCTGGAATTCATATTCAAAATCTGAAATTGCCCGGAGTCCCCGAATCACGATTTTCGCATGATGAGCTTTCATGAAATCCACGAGAAGTCCATGAAATGATTTGACTTCAATACTTTTTTGGTCTGAAAATATCTCCATTATCATGTCCACTCTTTCTTTAGTCGAAAAAAGAGCGGTTTTTATGGGATTTTCCAGAACCGCGACAATAAGTTGATCAAAAACATTAAGCCCTCTTTTCATAATATCCACATGGCCATTTGTGATGGGATCAAAAAAACCAGGGTATACGGCGATGTGTTTTTTCATAGCCATTGTGATAGACGGAAAATCTCCATGAAATTCTCATTGGAAAAAATTTGTATTTTTTTCATGGTTTCATGTTCCCAAAATGGGACTTGCCGGTCAATCATCTTGTAAGAGGGATTACGGGGTGATTTCTTTTTCAGTTTTATTACCGTTAGGGGTGATGGGGATCATCGCTAAAGGGGAAAAACCAGGAGGACATTCACCCCCCCCCATGATCTCTTCCAAAAAAGGAACAATCGACATATATTTTAAATATTCGGATATGGATTGAAATTTATTTAGAAAAGAGCGAAAATTATATCAGAATGAAAAAGGGGATAGCAATCATACTCACTTTTTTTTACGCCGCCTTTTTTTCCGCAATGGCGTTGGCTGTAAAACAGGAAAAGGATCCCTATGCACGGCTGAGAAAAAGAATGGTCGAACGACAGCTTGCTGCAAGGGATATCACGGATCAAAATGTTCTGGATGCCATGAGTAAAGTCCCCAGACACCTGTTTGTCCGTCCAAGTGATATTAATCTTGCCTACAATGATTACCCACTCCCGATTGATGAAGGGCAGACCATTTCTCAGCCCTATATTGTGGCTCTGATGACTCAGCATCTCGGTGTCAAAAAAGGGGATAAGGTCCTGGAAGTTGGAACGGGTTCAGGCTATCAAGCTGCAGTGCTTGCTCATTTGGCGGATCGCGTCTATTCCGTTGAGATTAAAGAAGATTTGGCGAAGCGATCCTCCAAGCTGTTGAAAGACCTCAATTATAATAATGTGAGTGTGAAAGCAGGTGATGGCTACCAGGGATGGGAGGAACATGCTCCCTTTGATGCCATCATTGTCACTTGTGCAGCCAATCGGATTCCTCCTCTTCTTTTCGATCAGCTTAAAGAGGGAGGCCGGATGGTCATTCCATTGGAACGTACTCCCAATTATCAAACCTTAACTCTGGTGAAGAAAAAAGACGGGAAACCTGTTGTCGAACGCATAACGGATGTTCGTTTTGTTCCCATGGTGGGAATGATTAAAAAACGAAAAAAATGAGAAAACATATCCCCATTTCTGAGATTTTAAGAACGAGTTCTGTAAAGTGATTATAAATCACGCTTCGTTTTCCCCGGCGAGGAAAACTTGCTCGGTTTCCGTCCTCGCTCTCCTCCAGGGGAGGAACCATGCCCGCTCGTCCTCCAAACGGATTTCTCCATCATCTTCCCAGAACTCTAAATAAAATCACTGAAATGGGGAGCTTAATTCGTAGTGACTTTAGGTTGCTTTTAAGCAGGTCTTATGCTAATTTTTAAAAAATGATTAAATTTGGCACCTCAGGTTGGCGAGCTGTCATGGGGGAAGAATTCACCTTCCAAAATGTTCGCATTGTTGTTCAAGCCGTGGCCAATCATCTGAAGAAAAAATTTTCAGAGAACAATATTTCGGTTGTTGTCAATTATGACACGAGATTCCTGTCCGAACGGTTTGCCTCTGAGGCGGCCAAGGTCCTTTCCCATAATAAGATTCATGTTTTTTTAGCAGATAGGGATTCTCCATCTCAGGCCCAGGCAAACCAAATTATTAAAAGACGTGCGCAGGGTGGTATTAACTTTACGGCCTCATTTAATCCCCCTGAGTACAATGGGCTCAAGTACAATACGGAAAAAGGAGCTCCTGCTCTACCTGAAGAAACCGATATGATAGAAGACGAAATCAAATTGTTGAACAAAGATTCATTGGTTTTTCCTTATTATCCCAAGACTGAGTATGTAGAAAAAATTGATTTTCAGCGTGACTACCTTTCTCTCCTTCAAGAGAGAATAGACTTTGATCTTATAAGAAAGTCGAAAATCCGGGTAGCTGCGGATTCTCTCTATGGAACCAGTCGAGAGTATTTAGATGGAATCCTCGAGGAGAACCACATTCCGGTTGAAGAGATCCACGGATATGTCGATCCTTATTTTGGCGGGATTGCTCCCTCTTCAACAGAGGAAAACCTGACGGAACTCAAGGATCTTGTGAAAAAGAAAAAGTGTCAGATAGGGATCGCAACGGATTGTGATGGAGACCGCTTTGGAGTTGTGGATGAACGAGGGCATTTTGTTGACCCGAATCTGGTTCTCTCTTTGATATTAGATTATCTTGTAACACAAAAAAAATGGCGAGGTGGAGTGGCCCGTTCGGTGGCTACGACTCATTTGATTGACCGGATTGCCCGACGTTTTGAACTTCCACTATATAAAACTCCCGTGGGTTTTAAGTTTATCGCTGAACTTTTCCTTGAGGACAAAATTATCTTCGGCGGAGAAGAGAGCGCTTGCTTAGCTCTCAAGGACCATCTCCCGGAAAAAGATGGCATTATTGCCGGGCTGCTCCTTGTTGAAATATTGGCAGCGATGGGGAAAAATCTTTCTGAACTAATCGAAGATATGTTCAAACAATATGGAAAGAGAGCCGGTCGACAAGTCAGTCTTGTTCTGACGTCAGAAAATGAGCGAAAATTGAAAAACCTCATAAAAAATTCCATGGAAAAACTCGGGGACAGAAAAATCGTTAACACGGAGACGATCGACGGAATCAAGCTGGATTTTTCAGACGATGACTGGATTTTATTTCGTTTTTCAGGTACAGAGCCTCTTATCCGGTGCTATGTGGAAGCAGGGAATAAGAAGGAAATGAATAAACTTATGAAGCTGGGTTTGGAGAAGGTGTCCTGATGAGAAGCGGCATCCAATCGACGAGGCTCTTCCGGAATAAATTCTTAACGGCCTTGCTTGTTTTTCTCTTTTTGGTTCTGATTATAGCCTCATTTTTTGGAAAGAAGGGCCTGATTGAGGTTTATAATGCACAAAAACAGAAAGATTCTTTGCTCGATGAAATCGGGCAGCTGGAGAAAATAAAGAGTGGACTAGAAAGAGAAATAAGGGAATTGGAGTCTAATCCCAAGGCTTACGAGGCCAAAGCCCGGGATAAGCTGGGCCTTGTCTATCCGGGTGAATTGCTCATCATCAAAGCCGAAAAATCAGATCCAAAGGTTAAAATCAAAACCTCGAAGATAGAATAAAAGATATTTTTCTTTTCCATTCTTGAAATACTATGAATCCTCTTATAAGTGATCTCAATATTGAGCAAAGGAATGCTGTTTTATACACGGATGGCCCTCTTCTTATAATTGCAGGAGCAGGAACGGGAAAAACAAAAGTTATCACACACAGGATCGCCAATCTTATTGCGACTAAGCAGGCTAAGCCCGAACAAATCCTGGCTGTTACCTTTACCGAAAAAGCGGCTAGTGAAATGGAAGAGAGGGTTGATGTTTTGATTCCGTACAGCTACTCTTTTGTTGAAATCAGTACATTTAATTCTTTTGGCGAAAAAGTCCTGCGTAATTACGGTCACGAACTTGGGTATTCCGCAGATATCCATCTTTTAGATGAAGTCGAACAAGCTATCTTTTTTCGTGAGCATCTCTTTCAGTTTCCTTTGGATTATTATCGACCGCTGAGCTCACCGGCACGTTTTATTCAGGAACTGCTGGGGACAATAAAAAAGCTGAAACAAGAAGATATCTCTCCGGAGTCATATCTGCTATATGCCAAGAATCTTCTGCGGAAAGCGAAGGACAAGGTCGATGAGGAGAAGGCATCCAAACACCTTGAAATGGCCCAGGTCTATGCCAAATACCAGGATCTTTTGAAACAGGAAGGGAAAATAGAT
Organism: Candidatus Aminicenantaceae bacterium; assembly: GCA_036446295.1. Taxonomy (GTDB): domain Bacteria; phylum Acidobacteriota; class Aminicenantia; order Aminicenantales; family Aminicenantaceae; genus JAUWVG01. The sequence continues at coordinate 7,130 of JAZFSR010000088.1, read as the reverse complement.
TTTGAAGATCAGGTTTTGATTGTGGTTGAACTGTTTAAAAAGCGGCCCTCCATCCTTCATGAATTCCAAGAGAAATACAAGTTCATCCTAGTCGATGAGTTTCAAGATACTAATTATATCCAGTTTGAACTGCTCAAACAAATGGCAGATAAACACAGAAATATCACAGTGGTTGGAGATGATGATCAGAGTATATTTCGCTTCAGAGGAGCATCACTGAGCAACATCCTGAATTTCCGGAACATCTATCCCGACTATAAAAAAATCGTTCTCAATAAAAATTATCGTTCTACCCAACCCATCCTGGATTCATCCTATCAGCTAATTAAACATAACAATCCCGACCGGCTTGAGGAACAGGAAGACATTAATAAAAAACTTGAATCACAGATTGAAAGTGATGGAAAAAGCATTTATATGTTTCAATTTGATACGCTTTCTCATGAAGCAGATCGCGTCGCAGAGATTATCCTGGAAAAAACCGGGGAAGGTTTTAAATTTAAAGATTTTGCCATCCTTGTCCGGAGGAATACGGATGCAGATTCTTTTTTGAGATCTTTGAATATGAAGAGGATTCCTTTCCGGTTTTCCGGAAGCCGAGGTCTTTACGCTCTGGATGAAATTAAAATTCTCGTGTCTTTTATCAAGGCTCTTACAGATTTTGAAGACAGTAAGAGTTTGTTCTACCTTTCAATTTCTGAAATCTATAAAGTGGATGCTTATGATCTCAGCTCGATTTCTAATTTTGCTTATAAAAAACATATCTCACTCCAAAAAGTTTTCCGAATGATCCATGAGGGAAAAAGTCCTGTTGAAATATCTCAAGACTCTATAGAAAAGGTGACTCGTGTTTTTCAGGATTTGTTGAAGTTTGTTCGCCTGGCTGGTTCGAAAAATGCAGGCCAAGTTTTGTATTCATTTCTGGAAAAATCGGGCTATTTGAAATCCCTAGTCAAAGAAGGAGGACTGTCGGAGGAGATAAAAACTAAAAATATCCGGATCTTCTTCGACAAGGTTAAAAATTATTCTGTGCTGAGCGGTGACGATTCTTTGTATTCCTTTTCTCGGCATCTTGATCTTCTTCAACAGGTTGGAGATAATCCTGCGTCAGCCGAAGCCGATCTAGACGAAGACGCAGTCAATGTTCTGACCGTACATAGAGCCAAAGGATTGGAGTTTCCTGTTGTTTTTATGGTGAGTTTGATCGCAGACCGTTTTCCCGGACGGGGGCGGAAAGAAAAAATTCCGGTTCCGGATGATCTGGTTCATGAAAATATGCCCTCAGGTGGAAATCCTATTCAGGAGGAGAGGCGGCTGTTTTATGTGGGGATGACTCGAGCAAAAACACTTTTGTATTTGAGCTGGGCAAGAGATTACGGACTCAAGAGATTAAAACATGTCAGTCCCTTTGTGCTGGAGGCCCTTGATTTAGTCAAGGCACCCGAAGAAACACTCCGTTCTTCGGCATTAGAAGAGATCAAGAGATACTCTCTTCAAGGTTCCCTGCCTGTTAAATCCCTGCGAGTCAGGGAAGATGGGGTAATTTCTTTGAGTTTTTTCCAACTGGATGACTATCTCACATGTCCGCTTAGATACAAATTTAGACATCTCATGCGCATTCCTGTCCTGCCTCATCACAATCTTGTTTTTGGACGAACACTCCATGTCGTCATCAATTATTATTTGATGAATAAAATTGCCGGAAAACATATTTCTGAAGATAACCTGTTTGAAGAATATGAGAAAAGATGGAAAAACGAAGGCTTCCTCAGCCGGGAACATGAAGATTTACGAAAAAAAGAAGGGAAAAAGGCTCTTCATCTTTTCTACAGTAGGGAGGAATCTCAGAACCGTGTTCCATCACTTATTGAGAAGGATTTTCACTGGTTTTTAAAGGACGTTAAATTCATGGGAAGATGGGACAGAATTGATTTCTTTGAGAATGGGGCCGTTATTACAGATTTCAAGGCTTCTCAGGCGAAGGATCAGAAAGAGGCCGACAAAAAAACTCGAGATAGTCTCCAGATGGATCTCTATGCACTGTCGTTTTCTAAGGTGCGGAAAGAACGGCTCTTTGAAGTCTGTCTTCATTTTCTGGAATCGGATATCATCGGGCATGCCAAAAAAACTAAAACCGAATTGATGCGAACTATGGATAAAATTGAAGAGGTCAAGGAGGGGATCAGGAGCCAGGATTTTAAGGCAAAACCCGATTGGCACAACTGCAATTATTGTGACTTCAAGACAATCTGCCCCGACTCCTATGCATTCTGAATTATTTCTATTTGGGGGCTTCCCAAAATGGCATCAGAACTAAGGTTCTTTCATCCTGAAGCATCTGAAATGTCTGCATCATCCGGTTAAGTTTGGATTCTAAACCGGATTGGGACCTGATCAATCTTCGCTGGAACATACCGGTCAAGAAGGGCTGCTTTTTTGGCCACACATCAAGCTTCACATCTTCTCCTTGGGGTACGTTTATCAGTTCCTTGACAAGTTCAATGGCTTTGGTTAATCCTCCTATTTCATCGATCAAACCCAATTTTTTTGCCTGCTGTCCAGTCCAAATTCGGCCTCGTCCGATCTTGTCCACATCTTCTTTTTCGAGGTTTCTCCCTATAGAGACTTTCGTGATAAATTTATCGTAAATCCATAGGATCTCGGTCTTCAGGAGAGATCGCTCCTCCTCAGTGAGACTGCGGAAAAGTGTGAACATGTCCGCTCTTTTTCCAAAAGCAATCCTTTCTGCTGTGATGCCCAATTTGTCAAGAAGTTCGGCCACGTTGAATTTTCCGGATACGACACCAATGGATCCTGTGAGTGTCTGAGGTTGGGCCACAATTTTGTTCGCATTCATCGCGATCCAGTAGCCTCCTGAACCTGCGACATCGGACATGGAGATCACTACCGGCTTTTTCTTTTTTGTGAGCTCAATTTCCCTCCAGATGACATCGGACCCTATGGCAGAGCCGCCGGGACTATCGATACGAAAAATGAGGGCAGAGACAGTGACGTCATTTCGAATTCTTTTGATAAGGCGGGCCATGGATTTGCTGCCGATCGTTTGATTGAGTCCTTCTCCCGAGTGGATGGTGCCGATTCCATAGATAAGTGCAATTTTTTTCCCCTTATTTAAACCCAGCGAAGAGGGGGAAATTTTGCTGTACTGGCTGTGACTGACTCGGGAAATCTTCTGGCCTCCCTCTTGAATGAAATTCAAGAATTCATCCTCATATAAAAGTTCATCCACCAGGTTTGCTTTTTTGGCGAGTTCAGCCCTGAAATAGGCTTGATCTATGAGGTCCCGAACTTCGGATTCACTTTTTTTTCTGGCTTCGGCCACACCTTTCACATAGACATTGAAGATATCACCGTAATAGGACTCCATCATTTCCCTGTGAGCAGGTGTAAAACCTTCTTCGGTGAACATATTCCCTGCTGTCTTGTATTCCTCTACATGTTCGAATTCGGCTTCGACGCCGAGCTTGTCCAAAGCGTTCTTGATGAATGGGATATACCCCCCGATTCCATTGATTATTAATGTGCCGAGAGGATGAATGATGATGCTGTCACATGCTGTAGCAAGGTAATATTCCTTGTCGAATTCTAAGACTTCACCGATGTAGGCGTAAACTTTTTTTCCGGATGTGCGGAAGTCGAGTACGCTCTGACGTATTTCTTCGATTTTTGCCCAGTCGCATTGGAGCTGACCTAAGCGTAGAACAAGACTTTTGATACGGCTGTCATGTTTGGCTTTCTGGATGTTTCTCCAGATATCAAATAATGAAAGAGGTGTCCTGACTCCAAGAAGAGACGTGAAAAAATCGGGTTCGGATTTTTCGTTTAATGGTCCCGAGAGATTTATTTCTAGGTAAGACCGGGTTTTAACTTTAGGAGTTTTTTTGAATTCAAAATAAATAAATGAAGTCAGAGTGGCCGCGATGACTATGAAAAAAACCAAAAAAATGATCAGAATGTATGTTCCTCGCTTCATGTGTCCTCCTCGAATGACAATCTCCTGTATCTTATTTCTTTACCTCTTTTTTTGCAATCTAAAAACCTGTGCAGAAGCATCCCCATTTCCGTGATTTCTAATTATTTCCCAGAACTCTAGAAAAAATCATGGAAATAGGGATACTTTTCACTTCAAGGAAAAACTTGACCCTTTAGCCCATAAAAAGTTATTCTAAAAAGAAAATGACGGGCAACCTTTTACTGTCTGTGGATACAACAACACCCTCAGGTTCTGTGGCTCTTTTGAGAAACACGGTCCTGCTTTCCGAAGTCAACTGTGATTCAAGCCTGACCTATTCGGAAAGGTTACTGCCGGCCATTCACTATATTCTTGAGACTCAAGGATTGGAGAGCAGGGACATTGATGCCTTCGCTCTTGCTGTGGGGCCGGGTTCATTTACTGGAATTAGAATCGGTGTGAGCACGATAAAATCACTGGGTTTAGCCTCAGGGAAACTTATAGCCCCGGTGTCTTCTGTTGAGGCCTATGCGTTGAAGCTTCATATGCAGGGGAGCCGCCTTGTCTGCCCCTTTCTTGATGCAAAGAAAGGAGAGGTCTATGCCGCTCTTTCTGAGTCCCAGGGTGGCCAAATCAAAGAAATCATTGCTCAGGACTCCTATTCCCCGGACAGTATTTTATCAAGACTTCCCTCTCACCGGATTATCGATTTCATTGGGAATGGAGTAGGCGTCTATCGTGAAAAAATCGTGAGCTACCTCAAAGATAAAGCTAGATTGTCATCACGTTCTCTCTTTATTGCACGGGAAGTCGGTCTTCTCGGATACAATGCCTTGAAAGAAAACAGAGGTCTTCAAAGTGGGGATGTGAAGCCTCTTTATTTCCGAAAATCACAGGCGGAGGAAAACAATCAGTAAGGCTGAATCAATTCCGGCGGATTTTTATTTGAGGACGATGAGGGAGGACGATCTGGCTTCCGTAATGGAAATTGAACATCTCTCGTTTCCTTATCCATGGCGACGCTCGACATTTATTGGTGAGCTCGATAATTATCCTTTTTCTATCCCTTTTGTGATCATTCACAGCCAAAATCAATGTTTAATGGGATATATCATTCTCTGGTTTATACAAAAAGAAGTTCAGATCAGCAATTTTGCCCTTCATCCTGATTTTAGGAGAAAGGGTGTTGGAGAAGCCGTACTGCGTGATATTCTGGATAAGATAAAAAGAGAAGGGGCTACGGAAATATTTCTGGAGGTCAGGCCTTCCAACCATGTGGCTCAATCTCTGTATGAAAAACTCGGTTTTCAAATCCTTGGATTGAGAAAAAATTATTATCAGTCTCCGGTTGAGGATGCTTTGATCATGGGAAAAAAACTGAAAAGATAAAAATACTTTCAATAAATAACTTTCATTAGACATAATCCCTGGGGTGGAGCGGTTGGGTTTGAGAGAGTCCTTTTTTTTGTTTTGAATAGGTCTTCGATTGTTTGAGGTGGGATCTTCCCCTTTCCGACCGTGAGGAGAGTTCCCACGATGCATCTGACCATGTAACGCAGAAAACCCCCTGCTTCCACCGTGTAGATGATTTCCTCATTATTCAAAGTGATTTCTGACCGGGTAATCGTCCGGACGGGATTTAATAACCGGTTTGATGAAAAAGGCGTAAAATCAGCTTCGCGTACAAATAGAGCGGCGGCTTCCTTCATTTTTTCAATATCCAGCAGAGAGGGCCAGTGCAGAACGTAGCGAAGGATAAAGGGACTGATGGAAGGGGATTGGACAATCCGGTATTGGTATGTTTTGGATAGGGCAGATTTTCTGGCATGAAAGTCCGGGGTTGTCTTTTGAAGAGAAGTGACCCGGATATCTTTGGGGAGGTTGCCGTTTATGGCCCGGATGAGCTCTTTGTTTTCGAGTTTAAAATTTGCTTTAAAATGAGCGGATTGTGCCAGGGCGTGCACACCCGCATCGGTCCTTCCTGCTCCCATAACAGAGATTGGTCTTGACGCAATTTGGGCGAGGGCATTTTCAAGAAGGCCTTGTATTGTTTTTTTCCCGGGTTGCCGCTGCCAGCCGAAATAATCTGTGCCGTCGTAGCTGATGAGGATGTGATAGTTTTGTTGCATTGTCTGGATTTTGGTTTCGGATTAGGGCAAAAGAGCCAGTTTGACCGCTTCTTCGGCCGAAGATACCGTTTGGACTCCTTTGATATCCCAGGTTCCAATACCGATCACTTTTTTCCCGTAAATGATGCCGAATGCGATTTCAGAGAGGGTTCCGTATTCGCCATCGATGGCAATTAGAGAATCAGCGTTCATGGCCACCAGGGAATTTCGTGTGTACCCTAAACCTGTGGCCATAGCGATATCTATAAAAGAATTGGCATCTTGAGGCAACTTTCCGGGGAGAATTCCCAGTGTTAGTCCTCCAGCCTGTTTGGCCCCTTTGGCGGCGGATTCCATAATTCCTCCGAGGCCGCCGCACACCAGGATACCATTGTTTTTTGCGATAAATGTGCCGACCTCAAAAGCCACGGCGAGCCATTTTTTTTCTGGGGTGGCTCCTCCGATAACACCTATCCTGATCCTGTGTCTTATGTCCATGGGATGATTCCTTTTTTTTGACTCTTGAAGGATAGTACACCAAGAATCTAAAAAGTACAATTTTAAGAAGTCCGGCTATCTTGCTTTGTCCTGATAATTTACTTAAAATGCCCAGAGAGGAGACTGGAGAATGCGCCAAAAAATTGTGATATGTATTGTCGCTGCAGTTTGTCTCCTTCTCCAGAGTTGTGCGCAGAAATCCTCTTCACAGTTTGAAATTATTCGGTTGATTGATGAACTTGAGGCCGAAAATATCATAATGTCTCCGCTCCTCAAGCTTTCGGAGATAGATTTGTCCTCCAATCAAAGTTTTCCAATAAAATCATTTCCGCTTCAGGATATGGGCTCAGGAGAAAATCCCTCTCAATTGAAAAGAAAAATAAAGGTATGGAGAGAGCAGCTCAATGCACTTTTTGCACCTCCGGATAGTCGTTATGAATATCAGATCCGCGTGAATGAAAATGAGGTTTTGGAATTTGGAATTGGAGTGATTTCGGATCAAAATTCAAATAAAATACTTTCGAAGGGACAGGGAAAAGGAGAGAACATTA
>JAZFSR010000087.1:0-4233 GCA_036446295.1 Candidatus Aminicenantaceae bacterium | reverse complement strand
TCAGTTTTTGTAAATCCTTATGCTCATTTTGAATCTTCTCTCTTTCCAATCCTGTCAGTTTCTGCAGCTGCATATCTAAAATAGCCTGGGCTTGAATCTGTGTCAGATGGAATTTTAAAATGAGTCCTTTTCTTGCCTCTTCGACCGTCTGGGAACTTCGTATCAAGCGAATAACCTTATCAAGATTATCCAGCGCAATGGTGAGCCCCTCCAAAATATGGGCCCTTTGCTCTGCCTTCTTCAGCTCGAATCTCGTTCGACGCCTGACCACATCCTGGCGATGAGATACAAAATAGCGCATCGCATCCAAGAGACCAAGAACTTTCGGCTGTTTTTCAACGATGGCCAGCATAATAATCCCAAAAGATGTCTGAAGCTGTGTATGTTTATAAAGGTTATTGAGAACGACTTCAGGAAGTTCTCCTCTTTTAACTTCAATAACAGCCCGCATGCCATCGCGGTCAGATTCATCACGGATATCGGCGATCCCCTCGAGTTTTTTACTGTTGACAAGGTTGGCAATATTTTCAAGGAGTCTTGATTTATTCACTTGGTAGGGAATTTCAGTAATAACAATCCGATCTCTTTCATTCTGCCGGCCCCTCTCAATCAACGCGCGGGCCCTTAATTTAATCGTTCCCCTGCCGGTCTTGTATGCACTTTTTATTCCATCCTTTCCGAAAATAAATGCACCCGTGGGGAAATCCGGTCCAGGAACAAATTCCATGATTTTTTCGACTGTGGCATCTGGATTCTGGATAAGATAGATGGTTCCATCGATGACTTCACCCAGATTATGAGGGGGAATGTTTGTCGCCATCCCCACAGCAATTCCAGATCCTCCATTGACAAGTAAATTAGGGAATTTGGCCGGAAAAACTTCCGGCATTTGGAGGCTTTCGTCATAATTGGGCACGAAATTGACAGTGTCTTTTTCCAGATCAGCTAGAAGTTCTTGAGTCAGTTTTTTCATCCTGACTTCGGTGTATCGCATAGCCGCGGGAGGATCCCCGTCTATAGACCCGAAATTACCCTGTCCATCGACTAATGGAAAACGTAGGCTGAAATCTTGCGCCATGCGAACGAGAGTGTCATAGACGGCTGTATCCCCATGGGGATGAAATTTGCCAATAACATCGCCAACGATTCGGGCTGATTTTTTGTACGGCCGATTCCAAGTGTTGCCCGCTTCGTGCATGGCAAAGAGAGTTCGCCGGTGAACGGGTTTTAATCCGTCTTTAACATCAGGGATGGCACGCCCGATGATTACGCTCATGGCATAATCCAGGTAGGCACTCTTCATTTCTTCTTCAAGGCTGACTACAGATGTCTTTATACTCATTTATATTCCTTCAAATATCCAGATTCTGGGTTGCGAGTGCATTCTCTTCAATAAATTTTCTTCTCGGTTCAACTTCATCCCCCATGAGAACTGTAAAGACCTTGTCGGCCTCTACCGCATCCCGGATGGAGACTTGGAGCAGATACCGTTCTTCGGGATCCATGGTCGTTTCCCAGAGCTGTTTAGGAGCCATCTCTCCCAGACCTTTATATCTTTGGATAGAAATCCCCTTTTTTCCTTTTTGAAAAAGATATTCGAGGAGTTTGGCTTCATTGCCAATTTTTACGGAATCACCATTACTGAGAACCGTGTAGGGAGGATCGAGTCCAATAAGATCAAGGTGGATTTTATAAAGATTCCGGTATTCAACCGACTTAACCAAATCGATATTCACTTTACAGGTTATTTTCATGCCGTTGATCTGATAATTGACGACCAGCTCAAAAAGTCCATACTCTTCATCTTTGTTCAGTGTAGAGGTGGTACCTTTTTTTGTGAGAAGGCTCTGGATGTCCTTCATCTTTTTTTTGTCTCTTAGGAATTCGATATCGCTCACATCGTTATTGAGCAGGAGATTGATAAGAAAAAATGGGAAATTCTTTCTTTCGAGAATTTGGATATAATTCTTTTTGGCTATAATTCTCTGGAAAAATTTTCTGAACTGTTCCCCTTTCAAAGGTTCATTTTTTCCATTGACCTTAACCTGAAACTCTTCCGAGATTTTCTTATTAATGAATTTTTCATAAGAGCGCTCGTCCCTTATATACTGGAACGACCGTCCCTTACTGATCTTATATAGGGGCGGCTGAGCAATATAGAGGTGACCACCCTCAATCAGTTTTGGCATCTGGCGGTAAAAAAACGTCATCAAGAGTGTTCGGATATGAGCTCCATCCACATCCGCATCCGTCATGAGGATAACTCTATGGTAACGCAGCTTTTCAAGATTAAAGTCCGCCTGTTCGACTCCTGCTCCTAAGGCAGAAATGATAATCCCGATCTCTTCGCTTTTGAGAACTTTATCAAACCGGGCCTTTTCCACATTGAGAATTTTTCCCTTAAGAGGAAGAATGGCTTGAAACCGCCGGTCACGGGCCTGTTTGGCAGACCCTCCAGCCGAGTCCCCTTCAACGAGGTAAATTTCACATTCAGCTGGATCTTTTTCCTGGCAGTCGGCCAATTTTCCAGGCAGAGATGTCGATTCCAACACTGTTTTCCGCCGGGCTAGCTCTCGAGCTTTTCGTGCAGCCTCTCTGGCTCGAGCCGCATCTATAATTTTCATCACAATTTTTTTGGCCACCGACGGATTTTCCTCAAAAAAGATAGATAGCTGGCTATTCACTATGGATTCAACAATTCCTTTAACTTCGCTGTTTCCCAGCTTTGTTTTGGTCTGGCCTTCGAATTGGGGATTTTTAAGTTTAAGACTCAGGACCGCACACAATCCTTCTCGTGTGTCATCGCCGCTTGGATTCTGGTCCAAATCTTTAACCAAATTACTTGCATTCGCGTAGCTGTTAATTGTTCTGGTCAGGGCAGTCTTAAATCCGATAAGGTGCATCCCTCCTTCGGTGGTATTGATATTATTGACAAAAGAAAAAATTGTCTCTGAATAAGTAGTGTTGTACTGCAGGGCCATCTCAACAACCATGTCACTCTTTTTACTCTCGAAATATATAGGTTTGGGATTGATCGTCGATTTATTTTGATTCAAATATTGAACAAATTCGCTGATGCCCCCTTTGTATTGAAACTCTCGGGACTTATCCACCCTTTCATCGGTAATGATGATTTTCAATCCTCGGTTGAGAAAGGACAGCTCTCTCAGCCTTTGGCTCAACATATCAAGGCTGTATTCCGTTTCCTGGAAGATTTCATTATCCGGTTTGAACGTGACTTTTGTCCCGGTTTTTTTTGTCGTTCCGATCTTCTTCAACTTCGAGACAGGTTTCCCCCTTTCATAACTCTGCGTGTAAACGCCTCCATCCCTTTTGATCTCCAAATCTAGGTTTTCAGAAAGAGCATTAACGACAGAAACACCCACACCATGCAGTCCTCCGGAAACCTGGTAGGATTTGGCATCGAATTTGCCTCCAGCATGGAGAGTTGTCATAACCACTTCAGCAGCGGATTTTTTCTCTTTTTTGTGCATCTCGACAGGTATGCCACGACCATTATCGATCACGGTTATACTGCTGTCGACGTGGATAAATACATCGATCTGAGTGCAAAAACCGGCCATAGCTTCATCGATGCTGTTGTCCACCACTTCATAGACCAAGTGGTGCAATCCTTCAGGTCCGGTACTTCCGATATACATGGCGGGGCGCTTCCGGACAGCTTCCAATCCTTTGAGGACTTTGATACTTTCGGCTGTATATTTTTTGTCAGTCATTATCTCACAGTTAGAAAAAAAAGAGAGATTATTGAGGGGATAATTTCAAATAATTCAGTGGACATTTCTTCCATAAATTATTATACATTTTATGGGGAAAAGAGTAAAGATAAAACCCTTTAATTCTGAGTTTATTTTCTGAAGAAATCTTTAGTTTTTTTCACAAATCAGGGCGTATCAAATTTATGGATATTTTCACTCTTTGCTAACTTTAAGAAAAGTTCACAAAGCGTTCAAAAAGACCACAACACCCCTATCAAAAAGCCACCTTCCACTGAGATGACATCAGCCGCACCTTTGATGTTCCCGTATGCATCTGACATAAAAAATTTACGTCAATGCCTGTCTGTTGTCAATCTTTTCCCCCCGAATGTCGTTCTTTGTCGTATTATGTCGTTTTTTGTCGCATAAAGCGCAACAATAAGCCTTTCATCTTAGAGGATTAATCGCTATAATAAATTTTTCTTTTCGGGGCGTAGCGCAGCCTGGTAGCGCA
>JAZFSR010000086.1:0-5844 GCA_036446295.1 Candidatus Aminicenantaceae bacterium | reverse complement strand
ATGACAGTCAACACATGTCATCCCTTTTTTTTGATGAATGTCCTGAGCCCACATTGAAGGATCAAGGTGGATAGAACGTGTGTCCCCATTTCTTAGGGTTTGAGAGATCTCTGGCTTTTCATGGCATTTAAGACAGTCTTTGTTTGAGTAGCTATCGAGAGACCGGAGAGAAGAAGGATTAAAGGACAAGGCAAGAAGGAGCAAGAATATGAAGAAAAAGGATTCTAGGGTTCTAGGGTTCAAGGGTTCAAGGGTTTTGGACCCATCGACTCCTTGATCTCTTTTTTTATGATTCTTAAGCATTATGTTGTCAATATGATCAAAAGGGGACGACAATTCCCCACATGATTTGATAGAATTTGTCCTTGTTCCCCATTCTACTTTCCTGCATATCCTTCCAGATGCTTGTGCCAAGGGAGATCTCGAGAGGTTTAAAGATCCGGATGCGGATGAACACGGTGGCCATATAGGTTTGGCCTGATGCAAACAAAGCGTCGGTCTTGGCCAAAATCTGGCAGTGGATTCCCACGCGGTTTTCATACCAATACCCCAATCTTATCCCGTATTCTTGCAGCACCTTCCCTCCGGACATATCGAGATGGCTCTTCAGGTTGCTTTTATAAAAGAACCATGTAAAGGGTTCGATATAAAGGGTTCCTGTTACAAAAGGAATCCCGAAGCCGATATAATTGCGGTTGAGAAAATACATGCTTTGACCTCTCGTGCTTTCATGATCTGAATCATGGTTGCTGTCATGTCCGATGATAAAAACAAGATTGTCGAGAACCTTTTGTCTTATGGAAAAGTGCCAGTCAAACTTCGTTCTCTTCTTTCCGTCATCGTGAGTGACAAGTTGTGCAAGGAATCGCGTCGACGGTGTAAAATGAATGATGTTCTGGAAGCCAAAATTCCAGCGGTCTATGGATCCGGACATATCGTTGAAACTGGGAAAAGTGCTTGGAGCGTGGAGATGTCCAAAAAACTCTCCGTGAACCGTGATTTTATTTTCCAGACTCAGAGCGTTTTTTTCAAACTTTGGTCTGTAGATAAAGACCTCTTGGGAAAAGGCAGGTGTGAAGAGACTCAAAGAGAAGAGAATAAAAAAAGTTCCTAGAACTATATTTGATTTAAAATTCATAGGCTAGTCCTAGACGAAAGACACGGGGGGATTGGATTTCTGTTGCATAGCGAAGAGGAAATTCCTGGTTTGTCCATTCGTTCTCTGCCGTTGCCAGAGATCTGTTTGTCATATTGAAACCATCTAAAATGATCCGTAATCTTGATGTTCCAATGTTGAAAATTTTTTCGATCCTGATATCAATGGTTCTGTTATACTCGTATCTCGCTTTCCCCCGGGGATGGGCTTGGATATAAAAAGGGCCCTGATTCATTCCTTTGACGATGATTTTTCTCGAGAACGGCTGGCCGTCGTAATACTTGATTATACCCGAAAACCTCAAGCCTAGAGGAGCCATATAAGTCAACCCAAGCCTTCCTGTATATCCTCTGTCGAATCGTGGATTTCCTTCAGAATTGATAAGAGTATTTGGGTTATCATAGAGGATGCCCACAACTCCATCATCATTTTCCCATTCTGAATTTCCGGGATTTGTCAAAGAGATCGCATTGACAGCTGTTAGGGAGAGGAAGAATGTCAATCTTTTGCCGTATCTTTTTAACAGGTTTAAGTCGAGACCGTAATAATTTGAAACTCTTGTTTTTTCACCGGCATTTGTTAGAAGATAATAATCTTGGCCCAGGCTTTCCGGAATTTGGTTGTAAACGGTAAAGGTAAGATCATCATGTGTGTCGGGAATCCTATCATCTCCAATATCTTGGATTTCAACCGCTTCATATGAAGTGTCGGGAACTCCCGTATTGATTGTTTCGACCAAGTTTTTTGTTCTTCGATAAAATCCTGAAAGAGTGAGCATCCATCCGTGACTAAAAGAGTTTACATAGGAAAGAGAAAGTTCATCGGTATGCGGTCGTTTGAGATCCGGATCGATCTGTGAAAAAAAAGGGCCTTCCTTCCTGATAAGGATTCCTGTTTCACCGAATTGAAAGATATTATCTGAAGACTCATCATTCCAAACATAGATTTCACCACCGAGAGCGTTGGGATTTCCATATGTGAGATAGTGAAGTGGGAGTGTGTGAAAATATCGTGCTGCTGAGAATTTTATAACGGAAGTCTTTGTGTCCGTCAGGGGTATTGTAAACCCTAATCGAGGAGAAAGGTTGATCCAGTCGATTTTATAGTTTGATTCTGCTGCGGTCTGGACATTGGGAGTCCATCCTCTACTCGCGGCTATATTGAGTCCGAAATACAGAGAAACTAAATTAGAAAAAGTCACGGCTTCCTGGATATAAAAATTTAAATGATAGGCAGCTTCTTTGTGGATGACCGGAGTGTTAAACAGTATGATTTCGAGAGGCAGGTTATTGTAGGTATAAAGATGCCTATTGTTTTGAATATTGATGACCGAGGATGCAGAGGCATATTTCAGCTGGAATCCATACTGCAGCTTATTCAGAGCTCCGAAAATACCTGGCAGCAGAGATTGTCCCCTAAGCATAAAATTCATCGTTTGCCTTTTGTTATCGGTTTCAAAAGGGGCCGTGCCGTTAGGATTTCGTGTAAATATATCGGCCATGTAATCGGAGGATCCTTCGGCCTGGAAATCAGACTGTTGATCTCCAAATGCAAAGCTAAGGCCTGCTTGCAGGCTATGTTTTTTCCCAAGATGGCCGTTCCAAATCAGCTGTAGGATATTGTACTTGTCTTTTCTATCGTTTGTTGAGGAGAATGGAATATTTCGCCCTGCGCCATATGAAGGTGAGGACACAATCTGTCCAGTCCAAAGAAAACGAAGATAACTGTTGGTCATCTTGTATTTCAGGCTGAACAAACCTGCGATCACCGAGCTTTTATCTGTCATGTCGAACTCTGCCACATCTCTTCCTATCCTGTAGACTGAGGCCACGGTTGAGAAATTGAGTTTTCCCGGAATGATGGGTCCGGAAATCCGGATATTCCCATCTGTAAAATAATCAAAGGTATGGCTTTCAAAAATCCCTTCTCTTTCAACAAGAGGTGTGATGTTCGTACTCCGGAAGTTTTGGGGGATGAAAAATGTGCTGAGGCTTCCAGTGAAGCTGGACGATTCTTCCCTTGTGATAAGGTTAAAATGTCCTCCCGGTGACAGGGCAAATGGCGGATGTCCTGCATTGATGAGTTGGGAGTACTGGAAACTAAAAAAATCCGGGTAAAAAAGGGGCATTCCTGACCAAAATGGATCGGTCACATCCATCCCATTGAGCAGGTAAATATTCTGTGTCCATGAACTGTTTCCACGCGCACCGAACAAAGCCGGACGATCTCCCCAAAGACCTCCTACGTCGATGCGATTGGTTGTCGCGGAAAGATCCTGGTTTTCAATGAGGGACCAGACATTGTGTGCCGATGGGCTCGAATGGATTTGAGATTCGTTCAGAATAGTTTGATAAACATTACTTGTATAATCGATAGAGGATATCCGGATTGCAGCCTGATTATCCGAACTGGCAGAAAGGACAACTGCGACATAGAGTGTCTGAGAAGGATCCAACATTATATCTTCCAAAATCTGAGACTGAAGGTTTTCTTTTTCAAATCGAATGGAGTATCTGCCCGGAGGGAGACCGGTGATGTGGAAAGCCCCAGTATCATCGGATTGAAGAGATTCCTGCCGATCCTGCTGATAATGTGTGAATTGAATAAGGACTTGAGAAAGAGGTTTTTCAGCCGAATCCTGGCAAATGCCCCAGATTGTGCCGAAATCGTTTGCAAATATGAAAGAATTTAATAAGTAAAAAAAGAAAAATAGAACAAAAACACGAGATATTTTATAGAAAATTTTTCTCAGCCTTTCACTACTCAAATTAAATCCAGTCCCATTATTTATGACTTTTTTACTCTCACCTGTCAAGAATTATAGGAAAACAGTGAGCTTTTCCTATTTCCGTGATTTCAAGGACGAGTTTTGTAAACTCGCAAATCGATTAGAAATCACGCTTCGTTATCTTGTGCTTGAGATGAAGGGGGGACCCCTCCACGGCGCACCTCCGTCCTCGCTCCGATCGCTGCGCGCAGAGATACGCCGCTTCGCCCTCCCTTCATCTCCTTCAATCTAAATCAGTGGGGAGGAACCATGCCCGCTTGTCCCCGTGAACGGATTTCTCCATCATGCCAGCCTCACAGAACTCTAAATAAAATCACGGAATTGAGGAGGCTTTCAGGATAGATTTAAAGAGGGACTTTTCTATATAGAAGGGAAAGGATATAATACGGCTACACTAAAGAAAAGTAGGGAACAATGGACGAAAAATGTGACATTGCAATTTTAGGAGGTGGACCCGGCGGTTACGTCGCAGCCCTTCGTGGTGCTCAACTCAAGAAAAAAGTCGTGCTTATTGAGAAAGATAAGATTGGAGGGACCTGCATGAACCGTGGGTGTATTCCTGCAAAATATCTTCTCTATCAAACTCAAATGCTCAGAGAGTTCAAAAACAATACGAATATAGATGGGCCGGTTGAGAAGTTAGAGTTGAATTGGACCAGGGTTCAGGAAGGAAAAAGGAACAGCGTGGAAAGGCTTGTCAAAGGCATTGAATTTCTCTTGAAGAAAAACGGTGTACGGATTTTGCGTGGTGAGGCTAGACTAAAATCAGAGAAGGAAGTGATCGTCCAATCCGAGGAAGATACAAAAATTTTCGCGGATAACATTATTCTTGCGATGGGGAGTGAATCAGCCAGTTTACCGTTTCTCCGGCCAAATGGAAAAAAAATTATCACCAGCAGGGATGCCCTTGAACTGAAGGAACTGCCGAAACGGCTGCTGATTGTGGGAGCCGGCGCTATCGGACTGGAGATGGGAACGATTTTCCAAAGAATGGGATGTGATGTGACCATCCTGGAAATCATGCCGACGGTGCTTCCGGGTATTGATCGAGATATGGCTGTTCGTTTGGAAAGACTTTTAAAGACTCAGGGCCTCAATATCAATACACATATGAAAATTGAGAAATGTGATCTGACTAACGGGGCTGTAAAATTGGAAGGGGTAAATCTGAAAACGTTGTCCGGATTCGAGTTTGAGGCTGATAAAGTTCTTCTTGCAACAGGGAGAACTCCGAATTCCCACGAACTACGGGAGAAAGATGCACGACTGGTTTTTGATACAAAAGGATTTTTAAAAGTCGATCTCAAGCTTCAGACAGGAATTCCCGGAATTTATGCAATAGGGGATCTGATTGGGGGGAAATTGCAGGCTCATAAAGCGTCCCACGAGGCCCTCATTGCCGTTGAGAACATTTGCGGAAAAAAGAGAGCTATGAATTACAGTGCTCTGCCATCAGCCGTATTTACGGAGCCTGAATTTGCCTGCGTCGGAATCACTGAAACTGAAGCTAAAAAAAAAGGACTCTCTATATATTCCGGGCTTTTTACTCTTCAGGCCAACAGTAGAGCTCTGACAATGAATAAAATGGATGGAATGGTTAAAATATTGAGTGATTCTCAAGAACGGATACTAGGTGCACAAATCCTTTCCCCTCATGCCAGTGAAATTATCATGGAAGTCACCATGGCTATACACAAAGGGCTCAAACTGCGTGACCTCTCATCAGTGATTCACATACATCCCACGCTCTCCGAAGCCGTGATGGAGGCTGCTCTCAAGATAAATGGTGAAGCTCTCCACATGCTAAACACTTAAAGAAGCAGTGATCTGCAGATGAAGGCGGGACCCCTTCCGCGGCGCACCTCCGTCCTCACTCTTCCGTCGTTGCGCGCAGAGATAC
>JAZFSR010000085.1:0-7302 GCA_036446295.1 Candidatus Aminicenantaceae bacterium | reverse complement strand
CGGATCCGCTCCGTCGATGAAATCGAAAGAGAGACCGAAAGCGCTGAAATCAGAATTAATAAAATCGTGAGTTCCTCCATAGAGACTGTTCTGGATGAGAAGATGATCGCCTGCTGACAGAAGAGCGAGAAGACTGGTTGTGATGGCCGCCATGCCGCTTGCTGTCACCAATGCTGCCTCTGCATTTTCCAATGCGGCGAGTTTTGTATGCAGAGCTTTGTGGTTGGGCGTGTTGTTCAGGCGAATGTACTGAATGTCAAAATAATTGGATGCACCCTGGGTTTCGTACATTGCGGTTTGAAAGATTGGGATGCAGATGGCCCCTTCAATTCGTGGTTCCGGTTCTCCGGCATGGATCAATTTGGTTTCGATGTTTGTAGTGTCATCACTCATGGCTTTTGCTCCATTTCTAGATTCTAATTAACCTGAAAAATTCATAAAAAATGTCGATGTTTACTTTAATTCCTGTATTCTCAGTATGTTTCTTTGCTTTTTGGGAAAACAATTTGAAAACTTTGTTATCGTTAGACTTTTTATCCACAATCGACATTTTTTACACTAAAGGCGAGTCGATAATACCCCATTTGCTTTGTTGCGACGCATTTGCGGTACAAGAGTACAGCTTCATACGTCGACGCCTCGCATCTGTGGCATTCTCAACTCGTGAATAATTCAGGTTAGTGCGCTAAATATTCCAATACTTGCGCTGGATTTCGAAAACGGATTGGAGTTCTTTCTCGAGTTGAGGTGAGCAAGAGGCATTGATTCCGGGACTAAGTGCATTTCCGCTCAATTGGAGGAGAACCTGTTTACTCCCTTCTCTTAGACTCAGCAGGTCATATCCTCCCTCAAGAGTGAATAGAATTCTATCCTGACAGCAGCTTTTGGCGATGCTCATCAGTTCAAGCGCCAAGGCTCCAAAGCCTGAGGCGCTGACTTTCATTCCCCCTAAAGGATCTGCCGCTGAGATATCAAAGCCTGCAGAAACAAGGATAAAATCAGGTTTGAATTCGGCGGCGATAGGGGAGAGAATATTTTTAAAAATATAGAGGAAATCTGAATCTCCATTTCCTCCGTAAAGAGGAACGTTGACCGTGCAGCCTTCTCCTGCACCGTCTCCGATTTCTCCCCAGTGTCCTGTTCCCGGATAAAAGGGAAACTGATGAGTAGAAAAATAGAGAACATCGCTTCGATTGTAAAATGAATGTTGTGTTCCGTTGCCGTGATGGAGATCCCAATCGATAATCAAGATGCGCTTTAGGCCATGATTTTTTATCAGGTATTCGGCGGCAACAGCCACGTTGTTAAATAGGCAAAATCCCATCGCTTGGGACGCTTCCGCATGATGCCCCGGCGGGCGGATGAATGCAAATCCATTCTGAATATTTCCCTCTATGACAGCTTTGCAGGTTTCGAGCAGACCTCCCACGGCCAGTAAGGCCGTATCGTAGGACTGGGCAGAAGTGGATGTGTCCGGATCGAGACTTACTCTTTCTTTTCCCGATGTGTCCTTTATCATATTTATATGAGAAAGAGTGTGTGTCCGGGCAATTTCGTCCAATTCAGCGGCACGAGGTTGGATAGTTTTAAGAGGGAAGGAAAAGTCGAAATCGATCATGTCGTATATGGCTGTGAGTCTCTTGGGACTTTCGACATGGGAGGAGCCCATATCGTGATCCAGATAGCGTAAGTCTTTGACTATTCCGGTTTTCAATCAGTCCTCCTAATTGAAGAAGGGCTTCCATTTTTCCGGAGAAGGCTTTTGGGAGGCAAGGCTGATACCAATAAGCAGGGTGAGTGAAACGATCAATGCCGGATAGATGGCTGGAACACCAAGAGGAAGCTGCCCTTGAACCTTGTTGATGATTTCCCAAATGATCGTTGTCGTCATTCCACCGAGGATGGAGAGAACTCCTCCGGCGGCCGTGGCTCTTTTCCAGAAAAAAACGGCCATAAGAGCCGGTGTGATACCGGCACCATAGACAGTATAGGCTGCATAGGCGGCATTTAGTATTGTAGGGAAGAACCTGATGAGAGCAAAGGCGATCGCTCCGAGAACAATAACCACAAGCCTTGATAAGAGGATCATTTTTTTATCTGAGAGTTCAGGATTGATAAAGCGCTGGTAGACGTCCCTGACAATGTTGGTGGCCGGAACAAGGAGAAAGCTGTTGGCTGTCGAAATGATAATAGCGACGATGGCAGCCATAAGAGCACAACCTACGGCGACGGGGACGCCCTTGTGGGCAACAAAAATTATAATTTTTCCAGCGTCAGTGGCTTCCAATCCAGTAAAATAGGTGCTTCCGATAATGGCGATGGATTGAAGAACGACTCCTAAGAGAATCACGCCGATGATCCAGCCGATGACAGATCTTTTAGCTTCCCGTTCGTTTTTGGCTGAAAAGAAACGCTGGTACATGTTGCTGTTTCCCAGAGCCAGAAGGAGTGTCGGGACAAAATATCCCATGGCCTCAATCCAGGTCATATTGCCCAGGATGGCATGTGCACGCGGCGGCAGGTTGGCCACGATGGTTTCGAGTCCACCGGCCGTTTTTATGATAAAAGGCAGGGCGATAGATATTCCTGCGATCATGATGATTCCGTTGATAACATCGAGATACGCGACAGAAAGCATCCCCGCCATCATCGTGTAAATGATGACAAATACTGCGACAATGAGGATAGCTTCCTTTTCTCCTAAACGGCCATCGGTTACGATACTGAGGACCCAACCGCCGCCCCGGAATTGATAACTCACGATTGTTACATAGGCGATGATCGTCGTGATCGTTGCGAATATTCTAGCCCATTTGTTGTACCTGGCTTCCAGGATATCCGGAACAGTGAACTGTCCGAACCTTCGGACCCGTCCTGCGATAAAATAGACGACGATAATTCCAATCCACCCTCCACTGCTTCCTATGAGAGAGGCGTAGCCGTGGTGGTAACTGAGGTTGGAGACACTGAAGATATCGCCGGACCCGATCCATGAAGCCAGGAGTGTTCCGACGAGGACAGGTGCGGTGAGAGTCCGCCCGGCGACGAGAAAATCCTCTTTTTTCTTCAGCCGCTTGGTTATTCTCAAGCCGTAGACAACGAGGAAAAGGAGGTAAACCAGGATAGTGATTAAATATGCCACAACTCTACTCCATTATAGGGGACAGTCCCCAATAATTTTAATCTATTATTTTAGTGGGGACTGTCCCCACTAAAATCCAAAAACTCCTTCTTAGCTTGTCGCGTCGGTCTTTTCAGGGAAGAATTTTTCGATCATTTCAGGACTTTGTTTCTTGGTTGCGAGGCTGACGAAAATCAGCGCGGAAATGGAAATAATGAGTGCGGGATAGATGAGAGGGATGCCCCAGGGATCGCCATCCGGCGTCAGTCGTTCAGGTAGAATTTCGGACATGATTCTCAGGAAGAGACAGGCTACAGTTCCGGAAATGATAGATGCTAATCCCCCTGCCTTAGTGACTCTTTTCCATGTCAAAGCTGCAAGGAGAGCCGGTGTTATAGACACGCCGTAGATGGTGTAGGCAAACATGGCCATATCGAGTACGGACTGCATTTTCATGGCGAGGAAGAAAGCGATTACTCCGAGAATCACAATAAAAACCTTTTGGAGGGCGACCATTGTGCTCTGTTTGGCATCCTTGTTGAGAAAGCGTTGATAGACGTCCCGCATAATGTTGGTCGAAGGGGAGAGGAGGTAATTCATTCCTGTGGAGATGACTACGGCACATGCAGCTGCCAGGAGAAGGACACCAACGGGAGCAGGAACAAGGTGTCTTGCAGCGAGAAGGACAATTTTTCCTCCTTCTTTCGGGATGCTCAGGTCGATTTGTCCCTGCAGTTTACTGTAGGCAAAGACAGCGATAATCACAACTAAGGTTTCAACGAAGATGGTCCCGATTGTCCAGAGAAAGGCGGCTTTTTTAGCTTCTTTTGGGGATTCCGCACTGAAGAATTTCTGGTACATGCTCTGTACACCCATGAGCAGGAACATGGTGGCTAAAAAATAACTCCCAACCTTCAGGACAGGATGTGCCCCAAACTGGGTGTTCACTACGGCAAAATATCCGGGATCGAGGGCCTTAGTTGCTTCAGGAAGCCCTCCTACGGCAAAATAAACAAAAGGAGTCGCCAGGATACAAGCCAGAACGATGATGATCCCATTGGGAAGGTCTGTGTAAACAATGGCCACCATACCTCCGAGAGTGGTGAAGAGAATGACAAAGCCGGCCGCGATAATGATTCCTGTTGATTCGGGGATCGCTCCGTCAGAGGCCACGTTGAGGATAAATCCTCCGGCAACAAACTGATAGGAGACGATAATAGTGAAAGAAATGATGAGGGCGATGGCTCCGAATATCCGTGCGACCGGGCCGTATCGTTCTTCAAGAATGTCTCCGATTGTGTATTGGCCGAATGACCGGATCTTTCCGGCCAGAAAGTAAATGACGATGATTCCGACCCAGGCTCCCGCCGCCATCCAGAGCGCCGAAAATCCGGCCTTAGCGGCAAATTCCGCACCTGCAATGAAAGTGCCGGATCCAATCCATGTGCATATGAGAGTAAAGACCATAACATTGGTCTTAATCTTGCGGCCGGCCACCATAAAATCATCTTGGCTCTTAACCTTTTTAGCCCTGATGAAATTTAGGGCGGCAAGAACAAGAAGATAAGCGAGGATGATGTAGAGATATGTCGACATGTAGTCCTCCTTCCTTAATTTCTATTGCTTTATATCAAATTCAAAGCAATAAAAAAAGAAATAATTAAAGGGACATCATACTTAATTGATGCTGAATTAAGTATGATGTCCCTTTAATTATAATAATTCATGTTTTCAATGTCTGGCACTAAATTTCAAGCGGAGGTAGACCAAAGCCATGATGGCGTATCTTTTTATGTCGCCAAATGAGTGGATGTTTTTAAAAATCTGAGGGATTTTTTTTACAACGGAGGATTTACTGCTGCTGAAGGACCAGCGAAAAACAAGTTCGCTGATCTGAGCCCAGGTCAATTTGTCGACATAGAGAGGGACATCTCCCTGTGCTGTGGGGAGGGTGATAATTTGAGAGTGATGTTTTTTAGTCCATGTAAAATCTTTGGGGAGAATACCTTCTTCTCTCGCCAGTTTTTCCAGGGGTGTCCCCGGATAGATATGAAGAATGGCAATGCTTCCCTCGATCCTGTCCTTGTACTGCTCGATAATATGGATTGTCTCCTGGGCTTCTTCCCATGTTTCGGTGGGATGGCTGAAGATAAAAAATGCATTGGGGATGACATCCAGTTCCTGGCACCACTCGACCATATGTTCGAAATCTTTCAGGTCCACTTTTTTATTGACGATTTCGTTTCTGATCCTTTCCGAACCGGCTTCCAAACCGAAAGACAGATGAAAAAGGCCGGCTTCTTTCATCTTGATCAGTAAGGGTTTTTTGAGGATATCCATGCGGACATCACATTTCCAATAGATATTCAAATTGCGTTCTATGATGAGATCGCAGATGTCTTCGGACCTCTTTGGACTGGCGTTGAAGGTGTCGTCAAAAAAGAAGATAACCTGGACATTGTATGTGTTTTTGAGAAACTCAATTTCCTTGATGACATGTTGGGGACTTCTCATGCGGACGGCTCTTCCCCAGTTAATAGGGGTGGCGCAAAAGCTGCAGTTAAACGGACACCCGCGGCTGGTCATCATATTGACTGCGGGGAGTTTTCCCTGCCCCGGAACATCAAAAACAAAATTGTATTTTTCAAAAGGAACAAGATGGAACGCCGGGTAAGGGAGGCTGTCGAGATCCCGGATAGGCATGCGTAGAGGAGTGGATTGAATCTTTCCATTGTTCCTGACGACAAGACCTGCAATGGCCGATAGTTCAGGGAGATCTCTGTTTTTTTCCATTTCCCGGCAGAGTTCGAGCATGGTCATTTCTCCTTCGCCTTTGACCACGAGATCCAGCTCCGGGATGTGTTTGAGACAGTCCTCACCCGCCATGGACGCATGTGGGCCACCAAGAACAGTCAGAACAGTATGATTGGCTTTTTTTGCCTCTTTTATAAGCCGGAAACTCTGAAATCGATTTTCTGTGGTGGCCGTGACACCGATAATATCTGCACGGAAATCTCTAATCTCTTCTTGAATCCGGGTCCAGTCCCACTCCAGGATATCTGTTGGGACAACACGGACCTCGTGGCCATCCTCTTCCAAAACAGCAGCAATATATAGGAGGCCAAGGGGCGGCATCGATGAACCTTTTGACCAACGTTCTGCAAAGTACCCCCCGGGAGGGACGAATAACTGAACTTTCACTGGTTATCCTGCTCTATTTTTTTCCATTTTTACCGAAAAAATAGAAGTAATACTGGGTTCGGCCATCGTTGTTCCATAGATATAGTCGGCAACTTCCATGGTTTTGGAGTTGTGAGTAATGATGATAAACTGTGTTTTTTCTTTTATCTTCTTCATGAGGTTGAGGAAACGGGCCAGGTTGGCTTCATCCAAAGATGCATCCACTTCATCAAGGATGCAGAAGGGCGTTGGCTTGTACCGGAAGAGAGCAAAAAAGAAAGCCAGGCTTGTCAGAGTCTTTTCTCCTCCTGAAAGAAGGCTGAGGCTCTGCAGTGTCTTTCCGGGAGGTTGAGCGACGATGTCCACACCGCTTTCAAGCGGGTTGTTGGGATCCGTGAGTTTAACCTCTGCGTTTCCCCCCTCAAAAAGAAGGGCGAAGACTTCTTTAAAGTAATTGTTGACTGCTTCCAGTGCAGCCATAAATTGGCTTTTGCTTTCTTTGTCGATCTTTGAGATGGCTTCTTTTGTGGCATCAATAGATTCTCTCAAGTCTTCTGTTTCCTGATTGAGGAAGTCATAGCGCTGCTGCTGAATGGTATATTCCTCCTCAGCCATGAGATTGACATTACCGATTTTTTGAAGCCGATCTTTACATGAGTCGAGTTCTTCCTCGATGTTTTCATCAGGAATAATGTCTCCTGAGACTTCTTCCTTAACTTCCTGAAGAGTTTTCCGGAGTTCCTGCCAGCAGGATTCTTCCATATTGACAATATCCCGTTCGATCTCTGCTTTTTTTATCTCAGACTGAACTTGTGTATCCTTTGTATTTTCGTGTTCTATCTTTTGTTTATCCTGCAAATCTTCCAATTTTACCTGGTCAGCCTGAATCTCTTTGAATTTGGTTTCACCTAGAGGCAGTTCTTTCTCCTTCAGTTTAATCTGACTGGTGAATTTAGTGATGTCGTTTGAAATTCGTGTACGGTTATCCTGGAGGCCAATTT
>JAZFSR010000084.1:0-5176 GCA_036446295.1 Candidatus Aminicenantaceae bacterium | reverse complement strand
GAAATTAAAGTCAATCCCCGTTTATACCTCTTAGCCAATGTCGGCCGTTCATTTCGCTTCCCCTCGATTTCCGAACTATTTTATTCAGGCATGACAGGACGGGGAACAGTATTTGGGAATCTGGATCTGGAACCAGAGAAAAGTATGAACTTTGATATAGGCTTGAGATACTTTCACGATGAATTTTTTGCGTCAATCTATGGATTCAGCAATTCTGTCAGTGATATGATCCAAAAATATTCCGGATTGGTTGAAGAAGAATATTATTACAGAAATCTTTCTCAAGTCCGTATCTCTGGTATAGAAGGTGAATTCTATTTTTCTGTTTTCAAAGATGTGGAACTATTTGTTAATTTTCATCATATTAAAGGTCGTGAAAAAGATTCAGATACGTATCTCAACTATATTCCCCCGTCTCGGCTTACGCTCTGGCCAAAAATTTCTCTTGGGCAATTCTGGCTGGAACCGAAAGTGACGCTGGCTGCAGCCCACAAAAATCCGGGGCCTCTAGAAAAACAAATTGACGGATACTCTCTTGTTAACGCCATTTTAGGATACAAACTCAGTCCAAAAGTGACCTTTCTTGCTATCGTTCAAAATCTGTTTGACCAGACTTACAGGCTTTCAGCCGATGAGCAGGGTGTGGATGCTCCGGGGCGGGGCTTCGTCTTCAAAATCTCCTTTTCTTTGTAGCCTTACAAAACTTGCGTGATTCCGTTCTTTCTGACAAAATAGACGGAATTCCGAGAGGATATTCTTTGGAGGTAGACAGAGATGCCAAAAATCAAAGTCACTGTGGAAAGAATTGACGGCTACTGTAATCTTCCTGTCAAAGTCGGTGATTATTTCATTGTGGAGGATTCTAAGCTCACTGTCCCCGAGGATCAGCATGTCTGTATATGGGCCTTACAGTGCATGATGCCGATTTTTCCGATTTTTTCGGAAAAAAAGGACCTTAAAGAAGGACATTGGGTAAAAGATGTCAAGAATTTTTCCTGCCCTGATCCCAAGGGCCTCGTTCAGTACAGATTGGAAGATGTAGACTGAAATACGAATATCCCCATGATTAAAGTTGATTTGACAAAGTGCACGGGGTGCAGAAGATGTGAGGTGGTGTGTGCGTTTTTCCATACGGGACGGATCAACAGGCAAAAATCCAGAATCAAGGTGCTGAGCCTCTATGAACTCGGATTGGATGGGCCTATTGTGTGCAACCAATGTCAGGAGCGGTACTGTATGCGCTGTCCTGACAACGCCATGAGTCTTGGGAAAGATGGACAGGTTATCGTTTCTCCAACCGTCTGCACGCTGTGTGAGATTTGTGAAAAACTCTGTCCTATCGGTGCCATAGAAATTCACGACGACATTGTCTATGTCTGCGATCTCTGCGGTGGAAAACCCAAGTGTATAGAAGCCTGTTCTGAGGGTGCCATCGAATTCAATCGACAAAACCAAATACGATCTCCTTCGCTGTCTGAGGTGTTTAAGAAAACAAAAAGAAAGAATGCCAGTCAAAAAAGACAGTCGTTTCTAAAGGAACAAGGGATAGAAATAAGAAAAAAATGGAGAGCCCGGCATGCTTAAATATGGCTATGGCGGTCGAATCCTTCGGATAAATCTGACAGAACGAAGGTTTCGTATCGAAGAATTGAATTCTAGCTGGGTCAAACCTGTTATTGGAGGCCGTGCCGCCAATACAAAAATGCTTTTTGAAGAGCTTGATTTTAAATGTGATCCTCTTGGTCCGAAAAATATTCTGATCTTTGGAGTGGGCCCGCTTACAGGCTCGCTTCTTCCTGCCTCGGCCTATTACACAGTGACCGCTAGATCTCCTATGACAGGAATCCTCGGTGACTCAGCGGCAGGAGGACAATTTGCTGCGGAGATGAAAGCCACAGGCTTTGATCAGATTGTATTGACGGGTAAAGCTAAAGTTCTTTCCTATGTGTTGATATCACATCAAGGTGTGCAGTTTATCGAATGTCCGGATTTGGCAGGGACGACCATTCTTGAAACCACACGGTCAATTAGGACGGATCAAAAAGATTTCGCCGTACAGGTGGCGGCGATTGGGCCTGCAGGGGAGCATCAGGTTCATTTCGCCTCGATTGTGTCCAGTGGAAATCGAGTCAATGGACGTACTGGAATGGGAGCGATTATGGGCTCGAAAAACCTGAAAGCTATCGCTGTCCGAGGCATTTTGTCTCTAGAAGTGGCCGATCCGCTTGGCTTCCTCCATGAAGTCCAAAAAATGGAAAAAAATATTCGGAACCATCCTGAGTATCAAAAGCGTTATGACATGGGAACAACGATGTTGATGTCCGATCTCAACGACCTTGGTATTCTTCCTACAAATCACTTTCAGAAGGGTGTTTGCGATTATCTGGAAAAAATTTCAGGACAGAAATTAGCCCGTGAATACAAGGTTAAGAATAAATCCTGCTTTAACTGTAATCTACACTGTTCACGATATTATATGGTCGAAAATTGTGAAGCCGAGGGGCCTGAATTTGAGACTCTTTGTGGTTTTACCTCCCGAATAGGAAATGACGACCTTTCTTTTGCGCTGGAAATGAATGCCTATCTCAATCAAATGGGCATGGATTCCATTTCTACTTCTGAAATTATCGGATGGATCATGGAATGTCAGGAAAAAGGCCTTATTCATCCCAAAGATCTGGATGGCCTGAGTATCAAATGGGGGGAAAAAGAAAAAGTCAGACAGGTGGTTGAAAAAATTGTTTATCGAAGCGGAATTGGAAAAAGACTTGCCGATGGAGCCAAAAAAGTTTCGATGGATTTTGGTTTAGAGGCACAAAAACTTGTGATGCAGGTCAAAGGTCTGGATATCATCTGCGGTGATCCCCGGGGAATTAAAGCCTATGGACTTACGTATGCCGTGGCGTCCAGAGGAGCGGATCATCTGAGAGCGGAGCCTTACTTCGAACTGACAAATAGAAAAGAAGAAGCCAGGAAAAGATTCGGAACTGAGAAAGCGGCCGACCGGATGGCCGAAGAAGGCAAAGCTGCTCTGGTGACCTACTCAGAAAAACTTGCCCTTCTGACGGATTCTCTCACAATGTGCAAGAATATCGGATTGTGTATGGATGTCCTCAATTTTGAAAATACAGGTGCGCTTCTTCATTATGGAGTGGGCGTGGATTATACACCCGAGTACCTTAAAAAAATTCTCAGCGATTCCATCGATCTCGATTTTAAATTGAACAGGAAATTTGGTTTAAAAAAAGAAGACGATACGCTTCCTGAAAGATTCCGTGAAGAGCCTCTCAGTGAAGGTCCGACAAAAGGTTCTACCGTGAACATCCAAAAGATGATCGATGAGTATTACGCGCTTCATGGTTGGAACGAGTGAAAAGAGAGACGTTTACATCAGGCTTTGGTCTTTTGATGACCATGATAGGAGTGGCTGTCGGCTTGGGTGCTGTATGGCGGTTTCCCTATATGGTGGGAAAATTCGGTGGAGCAGCCTTTGTTTTATTTTACATGCTGGTCGTGTGTTTTATCGGAATACCGGCCTTGATGGTCGAATGGACATTGGGCCGGTACACGCGGTTGGGAACTCTTGGTGCGTACAGCAAAGCGGGACTTCCGGGTGGAAAGATCGTCGGTGCCTTTCTTTTTGTCATCGTTATAATTGCTACGGGATACTATTCCAATGCCATCGGATGGGTGGGATTTCATGCTTTGGGGGAGCTAGTGAAAGTCGTCAGGATTGATATTAATCCGGAATTAATTCTGCCTCCCCAGGAAGGTTTTAATCTTACGTCCTTTGTGCTTCAGTTAACCATGACAGCCTTGGTTATCTTTTTCTGTGCCATTGTTCTGAACAAAGGACTGCGAAAGGGGATTGAAAAAACAAGCAAAGTGATCGTCCCCGCTCTTTTTATCATTTTGATTGTTATCATTGCAAGATCGATCACTCTTCCCGGAGCTGGAGAGGGTATCAGATGGTATATCGGTCGTTTCCACTTAAACGAACTCACGCCTTCTGTCATGGCCGCCGCTTTGGGGATGGCATTTTTTTCTATGTCGTTGGGGGGGACATTCATGGTTATCTATGGATCCTACCTTAACAAGGAGGCTAAAATTCTGAAGATGGCGGTATTTA
This sequence comes from Candidatus Aminicenantaceae bacterium, assembly GCA_036446295.1. Lineage (GTDB taxonomy): Bacteria > Acidobacteriota > Aminicenantia > Aminicenantales > Aminicenantaceae > JAUWVG01. The sequence continues at coordinate 1,047 of JAZFSR010000084.1, read as the reverse complement.
CCGGTCTTGGAGCGTCACTGGCCGGAATTTTGGCGGGATTTGCGATATTCCCAGCTGTATTTGCTTTTGGATTGGAACCGAGTTCAGGTCCAAATCTTATTTTTTCGACACTGCCGCAGACATTTTCAAAAATGCCTGCCGGATGGGTGTTTGGCACTCTCTTCTTTTTTGGTTTGTTTGGCGCGGCCTTTTTGTCCGATATTGCTGCATTTGAAGTTCTTGTCGGAGGCATCACTGATAATACAAAGATTTCGAGGAAAAAAGCCGTTTGGGGCGCCAGCTTTATCGTTTTTATTCTGGCTGTTCCACCAATGATAAACTTCAAAATATTTATTCCATGGGACTTGACTTTTGGATCGGGGATGCAGGTTTTTGGGTCTTTTCTTGCCATGCTCACGGCTGTTTGGTTTATTAAAAGGATAGAACTGCTGAATGAGCTGTCAAAAGGCCAAAAAAAACCGGTGCCCAAATTCTTCTACTTGTGGATGAAGTTTGTCGTACCGGCAGCCATTCTTTTCGTAGGCATTAACTGGTTCCTCGAATCGGTTTTTCACATAAACATCTTTAGTTAATATAACTGAATTATTCAGTTTAAAAGGCGTTTTCTATGTGTGATACAGAATACTCATTCTCAGTATAGTTGAGAGAGAGTACATCAAATCTGCATTCAACATCCTGAATTTTGTGTAAGGTGCAGTAGCCCAGAGCGATTTTTCTCAGCTGGTTTTGTTTGGATGGTGTGAGGGCGTCTTCAGGAAAACCAAATTTATGGCTTCTTCGAGTTTTGACCTCTAAAAAGACGAGAGTCTTCATGTCATAAGCAATGATATCGATTTCCCCCTTATAGAAGCGAAAGCCTTGTTCGACGATCCTGAAATTCTTTTTTTTTAGAAACTGCAGGGCTGCTTTTTCTCCAGCTTTGCCTAATTTATGAGAAGAAATTTTGTTTATCTTCAAGACACTATTTCTTCTTCCAACGGACAGTCCCATCTTTGGTATCTTCGAGAATGATTCCCAATGCATAAAGCTCATCGCGGATCTGATCAG
>JAZFSR010000083.1:0-2814 GCA_036446295.1 Candidatus Aminicenantaceae bacterium | reverse complement strand
TTCGGACATAAAATCCTTATGATTGTATGAATCGCCCTTAAGTTTCTTGTATTCTTCTTCTAAAACCCTGTATTCCTCCATACCGACATACTGATAGGCGGATGACAATGGATTGAGAAGAATTTCATCCCATATTCTTTCCGCTTCGGTCTGCGAAAAAAATCCGATTCTTTTCATATAATTGATGGCATCTTCCTTTTCCATTGAACTTTGGTGAATCTGGAATTCAATAATAAAAGTGACCACTGGGCGTAAATCTAATTTGAGCTGGTTGAGCCTTAATTTGAGGTCATAGTTGCCGTATCCTGATTTCATCATCTGTTCCCCAAACATGTAGGGCCACCCCATGAGGACGGGCATATTTGGAAATAGTTTTCTGATTATGGACGCATTGGTGTGGGTTTTTACAGCGGGCACAAAATATCCGGGATACACAGTTTCGGCTGTCCAGAAAGGGAGGAAATTGTTTGTATACTCTTCAAGAAGCAGCAGAAGTTTATCTTCTCTTATATCCTCAAGCATAGGAGAGATTTGTAGTGAGAAAGTTCCCGTTGAATCATAGGGAGCCGGAAAAATAAGTTTCAACCAGGATGTCTGCAGGGATTCAGGTGGAGCGAGCACGATTTCGAGAGAATCAGCCGGAAGATCGACAAACTGATTGTCCGTGAGATGGCTTCTAACATCTGGGATGAGTGAATTCACTTTTGTGACAAATTCATCTTTTGTGACATGATCGTTTTTTATCTTGTCGAATACATGGGATATAACGGAGTAATACAGTTGGTCCTCGTTGAGGTTGGCGGGTGGATCTTCGATATCAAATACGGGATCCATGATTTGGTAAATACCAAAAACGAGCTTAAACATCTCATTACGAATGTTTTTGGCATCGGCTTCGGCCTGGGCAAGCAGTTCCTGGACTGGAATATCATTCTGGAATGTCGTGCGGACGAGTCTGGCATGAGCTTCCATAAGTCTGAAACTTCCCGTCGATCTCGGCAGGAGTTCATTCTGAAGGAAATTCTGATAATCGTCCAAAGCAGGGAGTATTTTGGCGAGGTTGGCCTGCAGTTTGGCTTTAACGCTTTCGGGACATTGGTTAATAATCCCAGGGAGTTCATTGTGATAAAAATTATTTATAGTTGGGAATTGATTGATAGCGGTCTGTGTGTAAATCTCGGCCGGGGTTTTCAAATTCTTTTTGGATTCTGATATAAATCTCTCTAAACTTTTTAATCGTGAGTCTGCATTTTTTGCCAGGGCTTCCGTAGGTGCAGATCCTTCTTTAAAAAGAGCTCGAATACAGTTCATTAAAATTGTATTGATATAGAGAGGATTGTAGTCCCACGGGACAAGCATTTCGTGCTGCATGATGTCAAGATCTAGAGCATTGACAATAAGAGCATGGTCGATCTGAAAATCCGGGCTTAAGAGTTGACTGTTAATGTCTACGACTATTTCCTTATGGAACTTGTCCATTTCATCACGCCGCTTTTCGATGTTTTTTTCCCTGAAGTCCTCGAGTTTGTCATTGTATTTGTGGAAACCGGCGAGAGTGGCTGCAGTCGGAAAAAACTTCCAATAGGCATCAAAATAGGAATCCATAAGTTTCTGGAATTTCTCATCTTCAGCATTTCGCTGAGAGTAGAGCTGAGTTGTGCTTATAACTACAAAACTCAGTGCGAATAGCAGAATAGCTGTTTTTTTCATCGAATCCTCCTTTCTAGTTTCTAGTTCAAGTCTTCTAGATCTGTCTTCAGGATCTATTTGTTTATCTATAAAGCTAAAAGTTGCGAATTACTAAAAATTTCCTTACTACCACCTTATCACCGCTGATCCCCATGTAAATCCCGAACCAAATGCCGTCAAGACAACGATGTCTCCTTGTTGAATGCGACCGTTTTTGACGGCTTCATCAAGACCTATCGGGATCGAAGCGGCCGTTGTGTTGCCGAAGCGATCTATATTTCTTATAACTTTCTCGATAGGGATATGCAGAATTTTAGCGACCATCTGGCTGATTCTGTCGTTGGCTTGATGAGGAATCAGATGGTCGACATTTTCTATTGTCAGTCCATTGTGTTTTAAAGCGATCTGAACGGCTTTGGGCATTTTTTCCGATGCATTCTTGAAGACTGTCCTGCCATTCATTTTTGGAATGTGTCTTTTATCTTCTATGAATCCAGGGTAGAATGTAGGGCGGTCTTTCGGAGATGGGGATTCCATCCAGAGATCAGTGGCAAATCTTCCATCTGCGAATAGATGCGTGGAAAGTACTCCGCGGCCATCGTCTAATTCGTTGGGCTCGAGAATGACTGCTGCAGCCCCATCTCCAAAGAGTACGGCCAGATCTCTCCCCTCATCAGAATAATCAAGGTTTGAGGATTGGACTTCCGCAGCAACGAGGAGGATTTTTTTGTACATGCCTGTCTGAATGTAACTGGAAGCGATTGAAAGTGCATAAAGAAATCCACTGCACTGATTGCGAACATCCAAGGCCCCAATCTCCGTTAATCCCAGTTTTGCCTGGACAAGAACCCCTATACCGGGAAAATAATGATCGGGAGAAAGAGTGGCGGCGATAATAAAATCAATGTCCGATTTATCAATCCGAGCGTCTTCGATCGCTTTCAGGGCTGCATGGGTGGCTAAATCTGAAGAACCGACGCCTTCTTCTGCGTAATGCCTCTCGACGATCCCGGATCTCTGCTGAATCCATTCATCGGTTGTGTTCATGACCTTTTCAAGATCATGGTTTGTTACAACTTTGGGAGGGACATAGTGCCCCGTCCCGGTTATAATCGCTTTTGTACT